>JAIEMN010000053.1 GCA_019752115.1 Gemmatimonadaceae bacterium | reverse complement strand
CACTCGGGGTGGTGGCCGACGGTTCGGTGGTCGCCACGGCAGCGGGGGCGGCCGATGGCTTCGCCACGGGCGACGCAGACACCGCGGCCGTGCTCGGCGTGGCTGATGCGACGCCAACCGGTTGACGGACTGCTGACGCGGCCGACGGCACGGGCGGTGTGGCGGCCGATGGCGCCATCGACGGCGCCGCCGACGGCGCCCCCGTGCTCGTGACCACGACGCCATTCTCGTCGTGCGACGGCACGGCGGATTCCCGTGGGGTCTCTGCCGCCGAGGGGCGAGCCGTTGCCGGTCGCCGCCGAGCGTCACTGCCAGCCTCGAGCCGTTGGGCCGCCGCTTGGGTGCGCGCGAACCCGGCCGCGTACACCGTCATCACCGCGGCTGAACCGAGGGCGATGAGGTTGTTGGAACGCGGCGGCGACGCGCGACGATCGGCCGAGCGAGAACGGTCAGACACAGGAGGTCGGCAAGCGGAACGGGGAAGGACGCACTTGTCCTAGAATACGCCTCGAGGCGCCTCCCCGTTTGCCCCGCCTGGCGGCGAGCCGAAGGCCCCACGGTGCCGCATGAAGATTTGGACAGTTGCGTGACGCGCCGGCGATGGAGATTGTTGCCCGCGCGGGAACGGTTACACCTGATCAAACCGTTTTCCGCGTGGCCCTCGCCCCTCGGCGGTAGGATGCCGCCCTCTTTACTCCCTTGCCCCCTTGAGGAACCCCTCATGACCCAGCTTCGGCGTCGTGGCGCGTTGCTATTCGGGCTGTTGTTGTCGGCGGCGGTGCCCGCCGCAGCGCAACAGACCGGATCGCTCGCGGTTCGTGTGACCGACGCAGCCAATCAGCGACCGGTGGAAGCCGCTCGCGTGTTCATCGTCGGGACGCAGCTTGGCGGCCAGACGAACCCGGAAGGTCGGGTCACGATCCGTCCGCTGGCTGCGGGCTCCTACACGGTGCGCATTCTGCGCGTCGGCTACACCGAGCAGACCAAGCCGGTCACGGTCACGACGGGCGGCACCGCGTCGCTCGAAGTCTCCCTCACGGCGGCGGCGGTGAATCTGGCGGCGGTCGTCACGACGGCCACGGGTGAACAGCGGCGCGTGGAAATCGGCAACGCGACCGCCAACATCGATGCCGCCAAGGTCGTGGAGACGGCCCCGGTCGCGAACCTCAGCGACCTCCTCAACTCGCGCGCCCCGGGCGTCACCGTCACCAGCGGTACGCAGACCGGTACCGGCTCCCGCATTCGCGTGCGCGGCATGAACTCGGTCAGCTTGTCGAATGAGCCGATCTGGATCATCGACGGCATCCGCATGACGAGCAACAACGCCAACTTCGCCACCGTAACCGGCAACGGCGGCGGCACCGGCGGCAATAACGCCAGCCGCGTGGGCGACCTCAATCCGGAAGAGATCGAGAACATCGAGATCGTGAAGGGCCCGTCGGCCGCCACCCTCTACGGCACCGACGCCGCCAACGGCGTGATTCTCGTGACGACCAAGAAGGGCCGCGCCGGCTCGGCGCGCTGGAACACGTACATCGAGCAGGGCATGCTGCAGGATCGGAACCGCTATCCGACCGCCTTCAGCACCTGGGGCCGGCGCCCGACCGAAACGGCCTCGACGCGCGGCTTCTGCAACCTGCAGCGCGTGGGCACCGGCGAGTGCCTCGCCGACTCGACGAGCGCCCTCAACATCTTCAACGAGC
The DNA here is from genome assembly GCA_019752115.1 of Gemmatimonadaceae bacterium. Taxonomy (NCBI): domain Bacteria; kingdom Pseudomonadati; phylum Gemmatimonadota; class Gemmatimonadia; order Gemmatimonadales; family Gemmatimonadaceae; species Gemmatimonadaceae bacterium. Next base: position 68,349 of record JAIEMN010000053.1, on the reverse strand, counting down.
CCGACCTCACCCCGCTGGGGAACGGCAGCCGCAATCAGTACGGCATGCAGGTGTCGGGTGGCTCGGATGCGGCGCGCTACTTCATGGCCGCGGAAAGCGAAAACGAAATCGGCGTCATGAAGCTGCCCACGTTCGAACGGCAGCGCATGGATACGACCGGCGTGCCGATCCGCTCATGGACGGACCGCCCGAACGCCATGCAGCGCAACTCGCTGCGCATGAACCTGAACACGGCGCTCAACCCGAAGCTCGATGTCGGGCTGTCCACCAACTTCATCAACCTGGCGCAGCGCTACTCGCTCGAATCGAACGCCACGGCCGGTCTCGGCTCGCAGGTGTTCGGTGGCCCGGGTACGCGCAACAACGGCACCGTGTCCGGTGTCGGCACGCCGCTCAACGGCTATCGCGCCTGGACTCCGGGCTATACCTGGGCCGAGCGCACCAGCCAGGAAATCAACCGCTTCATCTGGTCCACGCAGGCCAACTGGCGTCCGTTCAGCTGGATGGCCAACCGCGCCACGGTCGGTAACGACTGGACTGGCCGAAACGACGAGAATCTGCTCTATCGCGGCGAAGGCCCGCCGCTCACGGCCACGACGCGCCTGGGCTCGCGCGGCTTGAATCGCGTGTACACCAACAACGTCACCGTGGACCTCGGCTCGACGTCCGACTATCGCTTCCTCGGCCTCGGCCAGAAGACGACCGTCGGCGCGCAGTACGTCGGCTTCAAGGCGACGACGGCCCAGACCGGCTCGCAGCAGCTGGCGCCGGGCTCGCAGAACGTCGGCTCGGGCACGCAGCTCAGCGTCGGCGAAGGCACCACGATTCAGAAGACGCTGGGCGTCTTCGTTGAGCAGGCCGTGAACTACGCCGATCGCCTGTTCATCACGGGCGCCGTGCGCTCCGACCAGAACTCGGCGTTTGGTACGAACTTCCAGCGCGTGTACTACCCGAAGGGCTCGCTCTCGTACCTGATCTCGCAGGAAGACTGGTGGAAGGCGCCGTCGTGGGTGAACACGTTCCGTCTGCGCTACGCCTTCGGTGTCTCCGGCGTGCAGCCGGGCCCGAACGACGCCCTCAAGTTCTACTCGGCGAGCACGACCACGGTCGGTCCGACGGACCAGCCGACGATCATTCAGGCCGCCCTGGGCAATCCGTCGCTCAAGCCGGAGCGCTCGGGTGAGCACGAGATGGGCTTCGAAACCCAGATGTTCAACTCGCGCGTCAGCTTCGACTTTACGTACTACAGCAAGATCACGAAGGACGCGCTGATCAGTGCCGTCCTCCCGCCGTCGTACGGCTCGGTCGCGTCGCAGCTCCGCAACCTGGGCTCGGTGAAGAACGCGGGTGTGGAAATCGCGCTGAATGCGCAGATGATCCAGCGCAACAGCTTTGGCTGGGATGTGAACCTGTCCCACGCGGCGAACGACAACAAGGTCGTGTCGCTGGGCGACACGCCGGCGCAGACCGGTATCCCGACGCGCATCATCGCCGGCTACCCGCTCTCCTCGTACTGGGAGCGCCCGATCACGGGCTACCAGGACAAGAACGGCGACGGCCTGATCACCTACTGGGCCGATCCCACCAAGAACGAAATCACGGTGGGCGATTCGGTGATCTTCCGCGGCTACGCGACGCCGCGCTACAACACGACGGCGGTCAGCGGCTTCGACCTGTTCAGCAAGAAGCTGCGCCTCGTGACCATGTGGGACTGGCGCTCGGGCAACATCTGGTACAACAACACCGAGCGCATCCGGTGCACGCGTCCGAACTGCGCGGGTCGTATGGACCTCAAGGCCTCGCTGCAGGACCAGGCGATGAACATCGCGGCCAACGAACACCCGGCGCGCACGCTCGACGGCTATCTCCAGCCGGGTGCCTTCGTGCGCCTGCGTGAAGCCTCGGTGCAGTACACCGTGTCCCCCGATCTGGCGCGCAAGCTGACGCGTGGCCGTTCGCTCAATCTCGTCTTTACGGCGCGTAACCTGGGCCTGTGGACCAACTACCGCGGTACCGACCCGGAGTCCGGCTTCAATACCACGTCGGGCACGGAAACGCCGCAGGAATTCCAGACGGTCGGTCCGCCGCGCTACTTCATCATGCGCCTCAACGTCGGCTTCTGAGGATCACGACCACATGACTCAACAGTTTTCATGGGTTCGCCGAGCGCTGAGTGCCCGCGCCGGCCGAGTCCTGCTTTCCGGTCTGCTTCTCACGGGGTGCCAGGCGGCGAATGATCGCTTCCTGAACGTGGTGGACCCGGACATCATCAACGCCAGCGACGTGAACAGCGCCGAGTCGGCGGTCGCTCTCGCGAACGGTGTCATCGGCACGTTCAAGGGCGCGACGGGCGGCGGCGAAAGCTCCTGGATGTTCGGCGGCCTGCTCGCCGACGAATGGTCAACCAGCTCGACGTTCATCCAGAACGACGAAACCGACCAGCGTCGCATTCAGTACATCAACTCGTCGGTCACGGGCATGCTGCGGACGCTGTACCGCACGCGTACCCGGGCCGACGAAGCGATCGCCGCGCTGCAGAAGTACTCGCCGACGTCGCGCGCGCTCCTGTCGGAGATGTTCCTCGCCCGCGGCTTCTCCGAGATGCAGCTCGCCCTCGACTTCTGCAACGGCATCCCGATTGGCGTGACCAATCAGGATCCACCGGATAACGGGCAGCCGAAGACGACGGCCGAGGTATTTGCGATTGCCGCCAAGTCGCTCGACTCCGCCATCGCCTACGCCAACGGCACGGATGCGCAGAGCGTGCTGATGAATCGGTCGGCGCGCGTCACGCGAGCGCGGGTGGCGCTGGCGCTGAACGATTACGCCACCGCGGCGACGCTCGTGGCGGGGCTGCCGACGTCGTTCGCCTATCAGCACACCTTCTCGCTCGCCACCAGCACGAACACGCTGTGGGGCCAGGCGTTGAGCTCGCGGCGGTACAGCCTGGGTGACAGTCTCGAAGGGAACTCGCGCAACATCCTCGTCGCCAACGCGATCCCGTTTGCCAGCTCGCGGGATCCGCGCCTGGGGACGGTCGTGATTCCGACGTCGGGCGCGATCAACGGGCAGGACGGCCTGACGTACGCCCGCACGACGAACATCTGGGGACAGTTGACCCCGGTGGACGTGGTCAACGGGATCGACGCGCGCATGATCGAAGCCGAGGTAGCGCTCAAGAACGGCCAGATCGCCACGTGGCTCTCGATTCACAACACGTTGCGGGCCGCGCCGCCCAAGATCGGTGACATCACGCCGGCCGCGATGCCGGCGCTGACGGATCCGGGGACCGATGCGGCGCGCGTGAACCTGCAGTTCCGTGAGAAGGCGTTCTGGACGTTCGGCCGCGGTCAGCGGTTGGGCGACATGCGCCGCCTCATCAATCAGTACGGCCGCACCGAGGCCAACACCTTCCCGCAGGGCGTGCATTACAAGGGCGGCACCTACGGGACGGATGTGAACCTGCCGATCACGCAGCCGGAAGAGAACAACCCCAACTTCAAGGGGTGCATCGACCGGAAGCCCTGAACGGCTTCCTGCTGTAAACGACACGGGGGCAGCGCTTCGGCGTTGCCCCCGTGTCGCATTTACGGCATCGCCACGTGGCGCGCGCGCCGCTGATCGTGGCGGCGATCACGCCCGCGGGGCGGACGGGGAATGGAAGTTGCCTCCCCTCAGGGTATGTCGTACACGCTGATCTTCTCGGCCCTGCTGCTCATGGCCGTGCTCGCCGCGACGGTGGGCGGCAGCCTCTGGTGGGTGCAACGGCCACTGGCATACTCGCGTGCACCGCGCGGGACGGTCCTGCCGCTGTTCAGCAACGAGCAGGGGGTAGTGTGGCATCGGCCGTCAGACGACGAGCCTGCCGCGGTGGGCCGGCCCGTCGTGGGGCGCGGTGACGCGTAGGACCGCGCCGGCGGTGCCGAACGATCGCTATTGCAGCCGGAACAGATAACTGAGCTTGGCGAAGAATACGTCGCGGGAGCGCTGCACGGTGCGCGGCCCACTCGGTTCATCGGCGCGCAGCGCATCCCCGTAGCCCACGTAGAAGACCGTCCCCGGCGTGGGCAGGTAGGAGAAGAGCAGATCGAGGCGCGCGCGGGTGCGTTCGAAGGCACTCTGCCGCACCAATGTGCCGCGCGCCGTGCGCACGTACACCGGCAGGTTCGTGCGGGAGTCGTCGCGCAAGGAGTCCTGACGCAGGATGGCGTACTCGCCGATGGTGCGGAAGAAGATCTGGCGGGTCAATTGATACTCGACCCGGACGCGCGGGGTGCTGCGCATCAGGACGCGCGTGCCGTCACTCTTGCGATCGAACAGCTCATAGATCCAGGTCGCCGACGCTCGCAGTTGCTCGGTTGGCCGTAGGGTGAGCGTGTTCTGCAGGTTCAGGATTTTGGCCGAGCTCCACTCCTGGAAGTTTTCGTCCTGCCCCCAAATGGTCACGACGTTATAGCTGAACCGCTTGAACTCCGGCGTGGCCACGGACACGACGTAGTCGAGATTGGGAAGGTGGGCCGTGCCGGTGTACGACACCGTGTCCACGCCGCCCGTCCGCGGCCGCAGATACACGTAGTTGGCGTACAGCTCGCGATCGTACCCGAACTCCTCGCGCAGGATCTGCGCGCCGAGCGACCATCCGCCACGAAAGCGGGTGTTGCTGCGCAAGTGCAGTTGCTGATCCTGTGACGGGCGACGGGCGACCAGGTCATCGTAGCGGTACCGCGCCATGAGATAGATCTCGGGGCTGAACAGCTCGACCAGCGCCCCGGGCTTGCCGAACAGATTCAGACGATGGGTCGCATTGAACACCGCCACGTTCGTGCGCGAGATGAAACCGGATTGCGCATCGAAGTCGCGGCTGATGCCACTGCCCGAATAGCGGGCGTAGAAGGCGCGACCGTTGCGCACCAGGGAGGCATCCCAGAGGGGCGCCTGACGGCTGCTGGTGTCCGTGCCCGTGAAGCTCCGGGCCACCTGTCCCTGGAGCCCCCACACGCCGCGCACGAGGCGTCCGTCCGCCCCGAGGACGCGATTCCACTGATCGCCGTCGATCTTGTCGGTGTACACCACGCCGGCGCGGCTCTGTTTCCCGAGATCGCGTTGCAGCCGGAGGATGTTGTAGAAGGGCGAATGCTGCCCCGTGGCCGAGGCGGCCTGATCATCCACGGCCGTCAGCACGCCAATGTCGAAGCCACCGTGCTTGCCGGTGAGCTTGGTCGAAAAGGTCGGCTGCGAGATCCGGCGGGTGTAGATCAGGCGATTCGGCGCCGTGAACTGTTCCTGACTCTCGAGAAAGAACGGGCGCCGCTCGGGATAGAACACGGCCGCGCGCGGGTCGAGTGAGTATTGCGTCGCGTCGGCTTCGACCTGCGAAAAGTCGGGATTGGCGGTGGCGGCGAGCGTCAGGTTGCTGGTGATCCCCCAGCGGGCGCTGCCGCCGATCTCCGGGCGCTTGCTCGTATAGCGCCACGTGCCGGCGACGGGACCCGGTGCGCCGTTTGCGCTCGACGTGATCGTCGGAATCAGATCCACCGTCAGCCCACGTTGCAGGTTCGTGAGTCCCGTCAGCGTACCACTCTGCGCCAGAAAGCTGGCGCTCGCGCGCCGCGCCGGCGCCCACGTTTCCTCGAAGCCGGTGGCCTGCACGGTGCGCACGACATTCAACTGCCAGGTCTGCACATCCGCCGCCCGATAGCGCAGGCTCTTGAAGGGGATCACCAGCTCGACTTCGTAGCCCGTCTCGGTGACGCGCCCCTTCGACTGCCACACATAGTCGGGCGCCAGATCGGGCGTTTCGCGGGCGCGCGACGTATTGGCCAGAAAGCCGCCGGTGGTCGCGGCGCCCGTCTCGGTGAGGACGCCGTCGCTCTGGATCCCCAACGGGTTCACCGAAAAGACCAGCGCCTGCCGGCTGTCGTTGTAGGTGCCGAGAAACAGCTGGATGTTGTCGTCCTGACTGATCTTGTCGCGGTCGGCGAGCGTCGCACGCACGATGCCCGGTGCGGCGAACGCCCGGATCCCCACATGCAACGCCGTACCCGAGTACCAGACCAGCACCTCGGTGCTGTCGCGCGCCGGCACGCCGTCATTGGGAAAGAACTGCGAGAACCCGGTCAGCGTCGCGGCATTCTTCCAGACCCCTTCGTCGAGCCGACCGTCCACCGTGACGGTAGCCTCCTGACGGGGGAGCGGGACCTGCGTCGCCCCCTGACGCCCGTGAAAGACACCCCCCGGCGGCGCTTCTGGTGACGCCTCTCGTGACGCCCCTCGTGACGCCCCTCGTGACGCCCCTGGTGAGGCCGGAACGGTGGTCGGGAGGGCGGCGCCAAGGAGGGCGGCGGCCACGGCCGCTCCAGACAGCAGGGATGGGATCACGAGCAGGGGACTGGGGAATCGTCGGTCGTACTGCTGGAGGTTACGTCACGGCACCGACGGGCGCTGGTTGCTCGGGACCACTGGTATTCTCAAAAGCGGAAAGCGTCGCCGGTCGCGGACGCTAAACCCCGACCAATTAATCCGATACGCAACCCACACGAAGGCTTGCCCGGTCTCACGTAGCGGCAGACCGAACCACTGCCGATCGTTACGCCGTTGGCATTCGAGCGTCACCGATTGGGCGCTCTCCACTCTTCCACGGTTGCTTCGGCCGCCTCATCCCTATGGCCTACCTCCGCTGCACTCAGTGTGGTTCCAAGGCATTGGTCGCTGCGTCGCAGTGTCCAAAGTGCGCGCATCCGTTTCATCTGCTCGATGCCCGCGGTGAACGCGTCAAGCTCAAGCAGTGTCGCGGCTGTGGGATCATGCATCGCGCGGATGCCACGTGTCACTGGTGTGGTGAGGTGAAGTCGTCGTGGCGCCTGTCGAGTGCGACCTGGCGCAGTGCGGCCGCCGTCGCGGTGATGCTGACGGGCGCCGGCGCCGTCTGGCGTGTGGCGCCCTCGCTCGCGCAGTACACGACGGCCATCGTCCGTGAAGCGCGCGAACAGTCCGCCGGTACCGCCGTGCGTGGGCGCGCAGAGACCGCGCTGCCGACGACCGCGATGGAAGTGGGTGCGGCGCCGATCGCGAACGACTCGGCGAGCGCCATCGTGGCGAGTGCCGGCGAGACGGCCGCGGCCGATGACAGCATCACGTGGACGCCCGCTGTGGCGCGCACGTGGGTCAACGTGCGCTCCGATGCGAGTCGTGGTGGGCAGGTCGTGGGGGTGATCAAGCCCACGACGCGCGCGATGCTCGGCACCGATCGCGCCGGCTGGCGTCTGGTGAAGTCCACCGATGTGCAGGGGTGGGTCGATCCCCGCTTGTTCGAAGCCGACAGCCTGCGCACGCGTGGCGAGTAAGACCGCGCGCCGCATGACCCGTCGCCTGGCGCGCGGGATGCGCCGCGGCTTCACGCTCATCGAAGTGCTGGTGGTGATCGTCGTCATCGCCATTCTCGCATCGCTGGTGGCGCCGAATCTCTTCCGCAACGTCGATGATGCGCGCATCGCGACGGCGAAGACACAGATCGAGAGCTTTGCCACCGCGCTCGACGCGTACCGGCTCGACAACGGTCGCTATCCGACCACGGCGCAGGGGCTCGACGCCCTCTGGCAGCGCCCGACCGTCGATCCGCCGGCCAACTGGACGGCGCCCTACGTGCGAAAGGCGATTCCGATGGATCCGTGGGGGCACCCCTACGTGTACCTCGCGCCGGGGCGGGCGAACCCGAGCGGTTACGACCTGCTGTCGTATGGCGCGGACGGGCAGCCGGGCGGCGAGGGCAAGAACGCCGATCTGACGAGCTGGAAGTAGCCTCCCGCGTCGCGACGCGAGGCGCTGAATCGCAGTCCGGGATACGGAAAAACCCTGACGCGGCTGTCGGGCGGGGCGTGGAAAATTGCGTTGCTTCCCCGACTCCCTGGCGGCGGGCGAATGACGAATCTCAGCGTACCGTGAGGTTTGTCCGACCCCCCAGCCCCCTCTGTCATGCTCTCGGCAACTGCTGAACATGCCGTCCGCGCTGTGCTGCTGCTCGCGCGACACGACGGCCACAAGGCTCTGTCGGCTGATGCCATCGCCGCCGAACTTGGCGCCCCGCGCAACTACCTGGCCAAGACGCTGAACGCGCTCGCCAAGGCGGGCGTGGTCCACAGCGCCCGCGGTGCGGCCGGCGGCTTCACGCTGGCTGTGCCGGCGACTGAGCTCACGCTGGCACGGATCATCGCGCCGTTCGACGATCATGCGCGGACGCCGTCGTGTCTGCTGCGCAACCACGTCTGCGAGGCGGCCAACCCGTGCGCGGTGCACGCCCGCTGGTCGGCCATCGTGGGCCACGCGGCAGCGCGGTTCGCGCAAACCACCATCTCCGAGTTGCTGACCGACTCCAACGCGCTCCCCTTTGGCAACGTGTCGGGGAAGTCGGCCGAAGGGAACAGCTCGTACGCGATGCTGAGCGCGTAACCGGCGCCCGCTCCCCCATGGGGCGGCGGCCGGTGCGGGAGATGTCGCGAGGTGTTGAACGGGATCCCGGTCGCTGGTAGCGTCCGGCATGTCCGTTCGACGCCCCGCTCCCTGGATTGATCGTCTCGCCGAGGCGCTGCCGTCAGCGCCGTGGCGCACGCGCTTTGCGCCGGCGCCCACGGGGTATCTGCATCTCGGGCATCTGGTCAACGCCATGCACGTGTGGGGCATTGCCCGCGCACACGGCGGCGCGGTGCTGCTGCGCATCGAAGATCACGACCGGACTCGTTGCCGCCCGGAGTATGAGGCGGCGCTCCTCGACGATCTCGACTGGCTCGGGCTGGTGCCCGATCTGGCTCCCACCGAGAGCTTTCGCGCGGACGCGCACATGCATGCGGCGCGGCAGTCCAATCAGCACGCGAGGTACGCGGCCGCCCTCGCGCCGCTGGTGCAGGATGGCCGCGTCTATCCCTGCCGCTGCACGCGACGGGACATTGAGCGACTCGTACCGCACGCCCCAGGGGAGGAGCCGCGCTATCCCGGCACCTGCCGCGCGGCGAGCGTCCCGCCCGCCGACACCTTTGCGCGTCGGGTCGTGCTCGAGCGCACCGTGGTCGCTTTCACTGATCTCCGTCTCGGCCCGCTCGTGCAGATCCCCGCGGAGCAGTGCGGGGACATGCTCGTGAAGGACCGGCACGATCAGTGGACGTACCAGTGCGCCGTGACGATCGACGACGCGGCGCATGGCATCGACGTCGTCATTCGTGGCGAAGATCTGCTCGCGAGCACCGGACGCCAGCTGCAGTTCGCCGCGATGCTCGGGCGCGACCGTCCGGTGCAGCTCCTGCATCACGCGCTGCTCGTGCATCCCGACGGCAGCAAGTTGAGCAAGGCGAGTCACGATACGTCGCTGCGCGAGCTGCGCGCGGCCGGCGCCACGCCGGCCGATCTCTTTGGCCTGGCGGCCCACCGGGCCGCGCTCGTGCCGGAGGCCCGTGCGCTGCCCGTGGAGGCGTTGCCGGAGCTATTCGCGTAGCTGGCGGCTACTTCACGCCCAGCAGCCCCAGCACCACGAGCATCACCCACTGCGGGCCCTTGAAGCCGTCGGTGCGATCGTCGTAGCTCTCGTCGAGAGAGTGCGCCCCGCGGCCGACTCCGCCGCCGTCCAACGTGACCGCCGGCCGATGGAGATTCATCGGGATGTTCGCGTCGGTGCTCGAGGTGGTGAGTGGGGCGTAGATGTTCATGGTGCGCGCCGCGGCCAACGACGTGCGCACGATGAGCGACGAATCGGGCGTGCTGCCCGCCGGGCGAATACCGATGGTATCGATCGCCAGCTCGAGCGCCGCTTTGCTGTTGGGCCAGCGCTGCTTCTCCTCGGCGAGCGCGTCACGCAGGGCCTTCTGCAGGCGACCGTCAATCTCGGCGAGCGCCGCCGCCGATTCGCTCCGCAGATCCACCTCCATGATGCCTTCGAACGGGATGGAATTGACGCTGGTGCCGCCCGAGACGATGCCCACGTTGAACGTGACCTTGGGCGTCGTGGTCGCTTCGAGATCGGCGATCTTGGCGATCGCGCGCCCCATCGCATGAATGGGGTTGGGCATGCCGAATGCCCCGTACGAATGGCCGCCCGGACCCTTGTACTTCACGCGGTACCGGTTGCTGCCCACGCCGCCGTTGGTGATGCCGTAGCCGGTGCCATCGACCGAAATGAACAGGTCGATGGAATCCTTGAGCGGCCCGGTGAACAGCGCGCGCGTGCCGCGCAGGTTGCCGGGCCCCTCCTCCCCCACGTTGCCCACCACGAGCACCCGGCCACCGAACGGCACCTTCTGCGCGACGAGCTGTCGGGCCACCGTGAGCACCACGGCGAGCCCGCGGCAGTCATCGCCGATACCGGGAGCGGTGAGCTTCGTGCCCTCTCGCTTGACGGTGACGTTGGTGCCCTCGGGGAACACCGTATCCAGATGCCCCGCCAGCAGCAGCGTGGGGCCGGGGCGTGTGCCGCGAATCTCCCCGATGACATTCCCCTCGCCATCGATGCGCACATTCTGGACGCCGACCCCCTTGAGGCGCTCACGGTACGCCGCCGCGCGCGCGGCCTCCTTGAAGGGCGGGGCCGGGATCTGGCAGAGCGCGATCTGCTGCTCGATCGTCCAGCCGTTCTCGCGCTCGAGCGACGCAAACGCGGCGGCCACCGACGGATGCGTCGCGATCTTGTCGACGGTGCTCTCGAGCGGCGTCGGCGCGCCCTTGGTGGCGGGCCGTTGGGCGGCCATCGGCGTGGCCACGAGGGTGGTCACGAGGGTGGACACACAAAGCGCCGGGAGCAGGGCCCCGGCGCGGTGCGACGTGCGGAAGGAACGCATGCAGGTCAGGAAGTGATCGTGAGCGTGCCGGCCGTGGCGTCGAAGGTAACCGCGAACTCGCGCAGGTTCGTCGTACGCTCGCCGCCCGTCCAGGTGCCGGAGCTATTGAAGGTGGCACCATGCTTCGAGCAGAGGAAGCCCGCCCCGTTGATCCCGACGCTCCCGGCCTCGTGGGGGCAGATGAGCGAAAAGGCCCGATAGCTGCTCGCGGCCGTCCGCACGACCGCGATGGGGGTGCTGGTCCCGCTCAGTCGGGCGATTCCGCCCACCGTCCCGAGCGCCGAGTAGTCCGTGAGCTTCACCGAGACGTTCACATTGCTCGGCCCGGTGGAGTCCGCGCTGGAGCACCCGGCGAGAAAGGCCGAGACGGCCAGCAGCGTACTGTTGGCGACGAAGGCACGACGGGACAGGCAGTGGGCGCAGTCGGACATGGGCGCGTTGGGGTGCGGGGGCAGACGAACAGCGCGAGCGGACGCGAACTCAGACTTTCACGACGGCGGCGGCCCACTTGGCCGGATCGACGTCACTCTCGAAGGCGACGTTCGGATCGACCACCACCAGGTTGCCTTCGCGGCTGATCTGCAGGCGGTCCATGTTGCGCGTCGCGCGGCCGCTCACGAAGGTGCCGTTGGGCTGGTACTTGGACTTGTGCCGCGGGCACTGAAAGCCCCCGTTCTTGGGAAGCGTCCGGAGCGCGGTGTTCTGATGCGGGCAGGAGAGCGCGAACGCGTACACTTCGGCGCCGTTGCGGCAGAGAATGACTTCGTTCGTCGCATCGATGGAGACGCCGTCGGCCGCCGGCAGCGGGTACTTCACGGCAGCGCCGGCGCGCCGCGGCTCGAGGGCCGCGAGCGCCTGCACCGGCCCAAGGGTGCTCAGGCCCGCGAGCACGGTGGCGGTGACGGCAGTGCGCAAGAACTCACGACGGGCACTGCACGACACGCAGGCCGGCGAGGGAGACTCGGAAGACATGACGATTCAGGGGCGAATGGAAATGGGCAACCGGCGACGCGCGGTCAGTTGTTGGTCAGCAGCACGCCCAGAAAGACCGTGACGATCCAGCCGGCTATGCTGATCCAGGCGGAGCGCCGCAGCGCGCCCCACGGCAGCGTGAGATCCGGCCCGACGACGGAAAATTCCATCGTGTTCTTCGCGGCGGTCACGACGCGGCCTTCGGTGCGGCGCATGAGCAGCCCGTTCACCATCAGCATGAGAAACGCGGCCATCTTCCCCCAGAACACCAGGGAGATCGCGAAGGTCCCGAGATCCGCCGCGGCGAGCAGCAGCCCGCTGATCACGATGAGCGCCAGGGAGCCAATCACGATCGCGTGCTGCGCCTTCAGGTCTTCTGCGACCGCACGGTGCGCTTCGGCCGTCCCCGGCGCGGCCTGCAGCACGCGACGGTCAGCGGCGACGGCAATCCCGCCACCGATGAACATCGACAACACGTGGGCGGCCACGATGCCCGTGGACAGCACGTGGCTGTCCCCGTATAGATCCGCCCACGGCTTGAACAGTGTCGTCAACGTCTCGAGCATCGGGATCAGCGACCCACGAGCATGATGAGCCAGCTCACCGTGGAGACGCCCATCGAGATCACCGCGCCGTTGCGGTGCACGTTCCGCTGCGATTGCCGCTCTTGCGCGTCCTCGGCGAGCTTGGTGCCCGTATAGGCGAAACCGCTGCTGGCGGCGATGAAGAGCGCACTGTGCAGATAGCGACGCACACGACCATTCGGATCATGACGGCTGTCCCAGAGATTCCAGCCGCCGGTGATGGTGTTGGCGCCGAAGAGCACCGCGGTGGCGCTGGCGGCCACCGGGTGAATGTTGCGCGCCCAATCGGGCGCCTCGCCGCCCTTCTTGATCAGCTGGTCCCCAGACACATACGAGACCGCGAACAACGGCAGCATGGCCCAGCTCAGCGTCTTGTGAATCGTGAGACGCGTGCCGTACGCATCGGAGTAGACGATGGCTTTGGGGCGCCTCCGCGGCACCGTATCGGACGTGACGGTCAACCCGGCCGGCCGGCTCTCGAGCAACGTGGCGGGCAAGACGGTATCGAGCGCGGGCGCCACGCGCGACGGCGTCGACCGTGTTGCCGCCAGCGAATCCGGCGTGATGCCCGTCACGGGCACGTCCCGCTGGGGCAGGGTATCCACTGGAAGCGGGCGCACGGCGCTGGTCGACGAGACCAGCAGCAGGGCCGCCGTCAGTCCGGGGAGCAACATCATGGAAGATCGGTCCGGGATCGGGTGAGCCAACGGGCAGCAATCTACCGGCTGCACATGAACTGCACGTAAACGGGACACGCGATACGGCGCGGCCCCCATGTCCCGGACGGTACGGCGCGGAGCGATTATTCCCTTGTGAAAACAGCGAATCGTGGTGCCGGCGCTGCGTTCGGATGCGGGAGGGGCGTTAAATTCGCCGCAATGCCCCGGGTCCCGATGTCGCTCCGCGTGGTCGTGCACCTGCTGCTGGCCATTGTGGTTGGCGGCGGGGCGACGCGTGCCGATGCCCAGCGTGTCGCCCGCTGCGGGCCGCCGGAGCGGGTTCGCGCCGTACGCTTCCGCGGCAGCCCGGCGTTCGACGAGCTCACTATGGCTGCCGCCATCGTGACGGCCGCGCCAGGGCTGGCCACCCGCTGGTTCCATATCGGCACGCCGCCCTGTCTTGATTCCCTCGAGGTTCGTCGCGACGCGTTGCGGCTGTCGATTCTCCATCGGCAGGCGGGATGGTTTCAGGCGTCGGTCGTACCGCGGCTGGAACGCCGTCGCGACGGCGTACGGGTGCGATTCGAGATCGCGCCGGGACCGGAACTCGCGATTGACACCATCCAGATCCGGGGGCTGCCGGTCGCGCCCGAGGGCCGCCGCGCCTTCGATGCGCCGTTGCGCAGCCTGCAAGGACACCGCCTCGATCGGACGCGGCTTGATACCACTGTCACGGCGGTGCTCGCGCGCCTGCGCGACGCCGGCTACGCCCGCGCGCGACTCGCGGACAGTCGCATCCGGATTGATACCCTCGCGGCCCGGGCCACGGTCGATCTGGCGATCGACGCCGGCCACGTCACCACCATCGGCGCCGTCCATGTGCGCGTGCAGTCACTCAACGCGGCGCGCCCGCAGGTCGACTCTGCCGATGTGGCCACGCTGCTCGATCTCGATCCTGGCGATCGCTTTCGGGCGTCCCGGCTCCTCGAGGCTCAGCAGACGCTCTATCGCTCCGAAGCCTTCCGGCTGGTGCTGCTGGATACGCTGACGCCAGCGCGCGGTGCCGACAGCACGCTCGATCTGCGCGTGTCGGTGGCCGAAGCGAAGACGCGCAGCGCGCGGGTTGGACTCGGCTGGGCCACCCAGGATTGCATCCGGGCGCAGGGGCGGATCAGTGACCGCGGTTTTCTGGGGGTCGGGCGCCGGGTGGAGCTGTCGGTGCGCGCGTCCAAGCTGGGACTGGGCGCCCCCGCGGATTTCGCACCGAGCCTCTGCTCGCCGGTGCTGCGCCGCGATTCGCTGAGTGCCAAGGTCAATTACTACGTGGGCACCACGTTCACCACGGCGCGACTCTTCCGCCGCGACATCGTGCCGCTGGTGTCCGTCTACAGTGAGCGGCGCAGCGAGGCGTTCGCCTATCTCCGCGAAACCGAGATCGGCTCGCTCGCCGAACTGTCGCAGCGGCTCACCGCGCGCACCACGCTCACCGCGGGCTTCCAGTACGAGAACGGCAAGACGATCACCGATCCGGCGGTCTCCTGCACGCGCTTCGGGCTCTGTCGCCCGGAAGACGTGGCACTCTCGCTCTTCGGGCGCGGCATCGGCATCGCCAGCGTCTCGGCCACGCACGATCAGTCCGACGATGCCGTGAACCCCACGCACGGCTGGCGCGTGCGGGCCGAGCAACGGTTCGGCAAGACGTCGTCGTCGTTCGACAACTTCGCCTTCTACCGGTCCACCGGTGAGGCGTCGGCGTACGGCAAGCTCTTTCGGGGCGTGGTGGCGGTGCGCGTGCAGAGCGCCGGGGTGTTCGCGCCGAGTGCATCGCTCGTGGATGGCACGCCGCTGATTCCGCAGCAGGAGCGCCTGTTCGTCGGTGGGCAGAACTCCGTGCGCGGCTATCAGCAGAATCTGCTGGGCCCGGTCATTTACGTCGTCTCCGATGTGCGGACCACCGTGAATCCGGATGGCAGTGCCGGCGTGGTCGTGAACGACGGCGCTCGTCCGCTCCGCCAGGTCCCGCGTGGCGGTACGGCGATGCTCGTTGGCAATCTCGAGTGGCGTCGCAGCTTCCGGGTGGTGTCGTCGCAAGCGCAGCTGGTGGCCTTTCTCGACGCCGGCACGCTGTGGGAGTCGCGCGGTCAGGCCTTTCACATGGGCGACCTGCGCACGACCCCTGGGGTGGGCGTGCGCGTCATCACGCCGCTCGGCCCCTTCCGCGTGGATGTGGGCTATCGCCCCTATGCGTCGCTCACCGGGCGTGCCCTGTACTTCGGACCGTCGGGGAGCGCGTTTGCGGGGGACATCCTCTGTGCAAGTCCGCGTACCATGGCGGGGGCTGACTACTCCGATCCGTTGACCTGTCCGGCGACCTATCGTCCGCCGGAGACGCGCAGCGTGCTCTCGCGTCTCGTCTTTCACTTCGGCCTGGGGCAGGCGTTCTGATGGTGCGCGTCATGACGCCGCGTCAGCGCCGCTTCTGGTGGGCGGTGGCGATCCTGCTGGGGGCCGGGGCGGGGCTGAGCTTCGCGTATCTGGTCGCCACGGGGACCGACGCCGGTCGCTCCTGGTTGCTCACAGCGCTCGTGCGCCGTGCGAACGGCGTCTTCAAGGGGCGCGGGTCGCTGCGCATTGGACGCCTTCGCTCGATCACGCCCGATCGTGTGGTGGCGGAAAATGTGGCGTTGGTGGATACCGCCGGGGTGCCGGTCGTGACGGCACAGCGGATCGAAGGGGCACTCAGCGTGAGCGGGCTGTTCAGCAAGGCTATTCGTATCCGCCGCCTCGCCGCGGAGGGGGTGACGCTCGAGCTGCAGCAGGACACCACCGGCCGGAAGTGGAACCTCGCCTACATCATCGCCGGCGATACCGCGAGCAAGACGCCACATGCCCCGGGCTTCGGCGACGATGTGCGCATCGATACGCTGGTGATTCGTGGCGGCGAGGTCCGCACGCGGGCCCCGTGGGCGCCACATCCGATGTTCACCGGGAGGCAGCGCGACAGCGTCATCGCGGTGCGCGACAGCGTGCACGATCTGGTGCGCACACCCACCGGGTTGCTGTTCGAGCGGCGTCGGATCGCGATCGGGGTCGCCCGGGCGCACGATGTGGTGGTGGTGGATGTGCAACGCCGCCCGGCGTCGCTGCAGCTCGATTCACTCTCCGGGGTCCTGTCGGATCCGCCGGTGACGATTCGCCACGCGCAGGGGCAGGTCGTCTGGACCTCGGATTCGCTGCAGCTCGCGCTCACGCACGTGGAGTTGCCGCACTCGCAGGGCTCGGCGGTCGGCACGGTGGCGTGGAATCAGCCTGGTCCGGTGCACTACGACGTGCAGGTGCGAGCCGACGCGGGGCTGGCCGACCTCGGGTGGATCTGGGATGTCCTGCCCACGGAAGGGCGGGGGCGCGCCCTCGTGCGTCTGCGCACGCTCGCCGACGCGTGGAACACGGAGTACACCCTCGATTCGCTCGACGTGGCCAGCGGGCCGTCGCGCGTGCGCGGACAGATTGCCATCACGTCGCGTCCCGCCGATCTGTTGCTGCATCGGGTCGATCTGACGTTCACGCCGCTGCACAGCGATCTCCTGCGGCGTCTGAGCTACGGCGCGGTGCCGGCGGCGGTGCAGGGCACGCTGGCGGGGCGTCTGGTGGCGCGGAGCGGCGGGCCGCTGACGGCGTTCAAGATCGATTTGCTCGACGCCTGCTTCGTGGACGCGACGGTCTCAACGCGTGGTGGGGCCGAGCCGGCCATCTCGAGCCTCACACTGCGCGGCATGGTGGCCATGGGTGCGCGGCCCCGCGCATGGGATCTCGTGGCGCAGGATGCGCGGCTCGATCTGCGCTCCGTGCGCGCGTTAGCGCCGGCCGCGCCCGCCGTCGACGGTCTGCTCACCGGTGGCCTCACGGTGCGCGCGGCGGACCTCGCGAGCGCTGACCTGTCGGCCATCGGCCTTACGTGGACCGACGCCGGCGGGAACGTCTCCACCGTGCGTGGGGCGGTGCGCATGCGCTATGACCGGACACCGCTTGCGCTCACGGCCGACCTGCAACTCGATCCGCTGTCGATGCGGGCGCTCGCGCGCATCGACACCACGCTCCCGGTGCGGGCGTCGCTGGCCGGTCGCGTGACGCTCGACGGCCGCCTGGACTCGCTGCAGTGGCGGGGGGTGTTGCATCCCGTGCTCCTGGGCGACTCGGCGGCGGTTGGCGGCACGCTGGCGTTGGAGGGCATCGCGGGGCTCACGGCCAGCGCGTGGCACGGCACGGCCGCGGGCACCCTCGACGCCTTCGATCTCGCCCAGTGGCTCGGGCGTCGCGACGTACCGGCGACGGCCCTCACTGGTACCGTGCGTCTGGCGGCGCAGGGGCCGCGCGAACCGACCCGCGACACGCTCCGCGGGCCGGCGGACTCCCTGGCGCGGCGGGCCATCGAAGGCGGTGGCGAGGTGGTCCTGCACCAGCTCGCGGCGGGAGAACGGCCGGCGTTCGATGTGGTGGCCAGCGCCACGCTCGGCCGAGATCGTCTGGTGGTGGATTCCGCCTCGGTGCTGCTCGGCGGTATCAGCGCCACCGCCCACGGTGCGCTCGGGCGCGACACTCGGCACGTGGATACGCTCGAGGTGGCCATTCGCGCCGACAGCATCGAGGCGGCGCGCCCCGAGCTGCGCCGTCTGGCCGCGATGCTTCAGCCAGTGGACTCGGCGTTGGCTGGCTCGCTGCGCCGCCTGGTGAGCGACACGTTGCGTGGCGATGCGTCGCTCTCCGGCTATCTCACGGGCAGCGTCGATCAGCTCGATGCCACCGCGGCGCTCGGCGCCCGCGAGGTGCAGGTGGGCGCGATCCGCATCGGCCGGATCGTGGGTTCGGCGCTGGCGCGCGACGTGACGCATCGCGCGGCCTTCGAGGGCGCGGCGTCGCTCGACGACGTGCGCGGGGTCGGCGCGGTCCGCATTCAGACCGCCGCCTTCCGGGTGGCCGACGCCAGCACCGACAGTGGCCGCCTCGTGCTCGATGTGAGCACCGATGAGGACGCGCATCTCGTCGTGCGTGGTGGCTACACCGCGGCCGGCGCGCGCACCGTCGTGCAGCTCGACTCGATCGGCCTCACCTACGATCAGGCCGCGTGGCGCGCGCCGCAGCCGCTGCGGCTGGTGACGGACGCCGGCAGTGTGCACCTCGATCCGGTGACGCTGCGCTCGAATCAGGGCGGGGAGCTCGCCGTCGAGGCGGATATCCCGAAGACCGGGGCCGTCACCGGCGCGGTGCGCCTCGTGCGCTTCCCGGTGGGCGAAGTCGCGGCACTGCTCGCCGGGACCGCGCCGTTCGAGGGCACCTTGAGTGGCACCGCGTCGCTCGCCGGCGTGCGCGACGCCCCGGTCATCGGCTGGAACATCACCGGCGATTCACTTGGTGTCATTGGCTACCGCTTGCCACCGGTGGTCACGACCGGGCAGTACGCGGATCGGCGCTTGGTGGCCAACGCGCTGCTGCGCGATTCCCTGGGCGGCGCGGTGCGTGCGCAGGGGCAGTTGCCGATGGATCTGCGACTCGCCACCGTCGAGAAGCGGTTGCTCTCCGATGTGATCACCGGCGAGGTCATTGCGGACTCGCTCCGTTTGCAGGCACTCCCGCTGCAGATCGACGGCGTGAGTCGCCTGCGCGGCGTGCTCACCGGTCGGCTCGGCCTGTCCGGGACGGTGGACCGCCCGGTGGCCGATGGCACCATGCAGCTCGACGGCGCGGGCGCCTCGCTCGATGCGCTGGGCATCACGCCAACCGACGGCCGTGTGATCGTGCGCGCGCGCGCGGATTCGCTGGTGCTGGAGTCGCTGCGCCTGCGGAGCGGCGGCGTCGCAGACACCCTCGGGGCGCAGGGCGTGTTGCGCTTCACGGCGAACCAGCCGATGCGCATCCAGATGGACGTCGCGGCCAACAACTTTGCCGCGGCGCGCCAGCGCGACGGCACCGAACTCACCATCGGTGGGCGCATGAGCGTTCGCGGCGAGCTGCAGCGTCCGGTGGTCAGCGGCGCGCTGGTCGTGCCGCGCGCCAACCTGGTGGTGAATCCTTTGGGCGCCCGCACGGCGCTCGATCTCAACACCGACGCGGCGCGCGCGCTGCTCGGCGCTGATGAGGTACCGGTCGCCGAGACGGCCGCCCAGTCCCTCTCGCGTTTGGGGGCGCTGGTGACCGTTGAGAATGCGCGGGTCGATCTCGGCCAGGAAGTCTGGGTGCAGACGCCCGAGGCGCGGGTGCGGCTGACCGGCGGGCTGGGGATCGCGATGAGTGGCGACCGCCTCGCCCTCGAAGGGGAGATCCTCACCAATCGCGGGCAGTATCGGCTCGATCTCGGCGTCGTCAACCGCAGCTTCAGTATCGACTCGGGGCGGGTGCGCTTCTACGGACAGGCGGCCATTCCCCCGACGCTTGACATCAACGCCACGAACGTGGTGCGCGCGACGGGCGGCAGCGAGATCCCGGTGCGGGTCCACATCGGCGGCACCTACGACGTGCCGGTGCTGACGCTCTCGAGCACCGATCCGCTGTATGCCAGTGCGCCCGAATCGGAGATCATCTCGCTGCTGGTCTTCGGCGCGCCGACGTTCGCGCTCGATGGGCAGCGCCAGAGCACGGTGCAGGCGGTGAGTGGCGTCCTGCTCCCCACGGTGGGCGGGCTGGCCGAAGGGAAGCTGCAGCAGTGGCTCCCGAAGCTGAGCACCCTCCAGATCCAGACGGGCAACGGCCAGGACCAGGCCCAGCTCTCGGCGACGCGGCTGCTCGACAATCTGAGCATCACCGCCGGGAAGCAGATCGGCGACAAGACGTTCCTGCGGGTGAATACGGGCGTCTGCCGCGGTACCGGCGATGTCACCGGGGGGAATCGGTTGTGGGCGGGTCTGGCGGCGGAGTACCGCGTCGGGCCCACCGTCTTTGCTCAGATCGGCGTGGACCCCGGGGCCGCGCCGTGTACCCGACTCGGCGGGGATCAGCTCCCGCGACGGCAGTTTGGCTTCGACCTGTTCAAGGAATGGATCTGGTGAGGCGTCGCCGCAACTGTGTGATGGACGCTACATGATATTTGAAGTTCGCCGCGACGAACTCACGCCTATCAAAGCGAGCGGGACTATTGCAAAGGCTTATTGAGTAAACACTTACGCGTTTGCCGCCAGAGTATGAAGGGGGATTAATTTTCTGGCATTGCGATTGCTTCATGGACGAGCGAGATGATGCAGCCTCTTCCCTAAATCTCCTCCCCGATGCGTAAGACACTCCTCCTCGCCTTTTCCCTCGTCGCCGCGGCATCGACGGCATCGGCGCAAGCCAAGGCCCCGGTACTCGGGAACGTCAAGTATGTCGGCGATGTGTCTGGAAATGGCACGGTCAATGGCTCGCAGGTCGGTCCCTACAAGGCCGACGTGAAGGACTTCCTGCCGCTGCTGGGCAATAACAACGAGCAGATCATCTGGTGCGTGGACTTCAATCACTTCGCACCCTCCAAGACGACCTACGACTCGTACTACGCCACCGCGTTCACCACCAACTCGGATCCGGTTCGCGGCGACGGGAACTGGACGCGGACGCGTGCTGGCGCCGAAGACAAGTACCTCAAGGCCGCGTGGCTCATCGAGCGCTACGATGCGTCGAAGGGAACGTCCACCGCCGCCGGCGTCTACAGCGCGGTGAACATTCAGGGCACGATCTGGAAGCTCTTCGACAGCAACTTTACCACGAGCGGCTACTCCAGCCTGCTGGGTTTCGTGCCGACGACGATTACCACCAAGGACTTGGCCAATAATTGGTTTGTTCTTTCGGATGATGTGTTGTCCTGTGGTCGTTACGACTACAACTGCGAATCGAATCAGGAGTTTCTGACGTCCGGCCCGGGCAAGGCGGTCGTGACTCCCGAGCCGTCGACCTACGCGCTCATGACGGCGGGCCTCCTCGGTATGGGTCTCGTGGCCCGTCGCCGTCGCAAGGCGTCGATCTAAGCACGCTCGCGACATAACGATCGGCCCCGTCCTCCTTCGGGAGGGCGGGGCCGTTTCGTAATGCGTTGGCATCACCCGCTCAGTTGAGCGACGGATCTCCCGGTGGCGCCGACCATCGCGCCTGGAGTTGTCGGCCGGCGCGTGAGAGCCACTGGGCGGCGGTGCCCGCCAGGGCACCGAGCGTCGCCGCGAAGGTCACGAGCGGCTCCCGCTTGCCATCGTCGCCCAGGAGCGCCGCCAGCAATTCGTTGCGCAGCCGCATGACGATGGGCGACGCGACGCGAATGCTGTTGAAATGCCGGTCGTACCGTGCGCCCACGCCTTCGATCAGGGCGGCGGTGCGCGCAAAGTAGACGAGTTCACCGGGGAGCACGATCGGCCAGTCGAAGAGTTCGCGCATGACGCGATCGGCGAGTACACGCGCGCGCTCCACCGTGCTCGTCTCGGCGTACGCAATCCCCAGCAGCACGTCCACGAGTTGATGCATGGTCTCCGGCGGCGTGCCCGGCGCCACCAACCCGAGGGCAAAGAACCCCGCCGACGTGCCCTCGGCATCGCGACGGATCGCGGCCACGATCGTGTCGAACAGCGCCTTGCGCGTGGCCACCGGCACATCGATCACCATGCCGAAGTCGAGCAGGATGAGACGCCCCTGCGCATCGACGAGCAGGTTGCCGGGATGGGGATCGGCGTGAAAGACGCCGTCGCGCAACATCATGCGCGCGTAGCTCTCGATGAGCGTTTCGACGAGCGTGCGCGGGGAGACGAGACCGCTCGCGATCTGCGCGTCGAGCTGATCGATGCGCGTGCCCTCGAGGTACTCCATGACGAGCACCTCGCGGCGGGTGAGCGCTGTCTCGATGCGCGGAATGCGGAGCCGTGGCTCATCGGCAAACCGCTCGCGCATGCGCATGCATTGCAGCGCCTCACGCTCGAAATCCATCTCCTCGCCTACGTGTCGGCCAAACTCATCGAGCACGACGCGGAAGCCCAACACGTGGTGGTGCGGCCAGCGCGCGTACATCCAATCCACGATCCGGCGCGCCAACCGGACATCGCGCGTCACGATCGCTTCGACCTGCGGGCGCAGCACCTTCACCACCACCTCGCGCCCCTGATACCGGGCGCGATGGACCTGGCCCAGCGAGCCGGCGGCCAGCGGCACCGGATCGAGCGCCTCCACCACCGACTCGGGGGCTGCCTGCCACGCCTGCGCCATCACCGGGCGCAACGCACTCCACGGCACCGGCGGCACGCGATCCGTGAGCGACACCAGCGCCGTGAGGTAGGGCTCGGGGATCAGATCCGCGCGGGTCGCAAAGATCTGGGCGAGTTTCACAAACGCCGGTCCGAGCGTGGCGATCTGCTCCACCAACCGCCGCGCGCGTCGCTCGTGAAAGGCCATGCTGCGCGGGACCGCCGGGCCGCGCGTGACCCAGCGATGCTGATCGCGCAGGAACGACACCACCAGCGGGACCGTGCGCCAGAGAATGACGGCCAACCGCGGGAGGTCTCGCCAGAGCGGCGGCGTCCGGTCGTTCGCGCGGCTCATCGGGTCACGGCAGCCGAGGCGTCGCGGATCATGGCGTCAGCGTCGATCTGCAGCAGCGCGGCCGTGCGCGTCCACAGCGCCTCGCGGCGCGCGGCGTCCTGCGCCACGCGCGACGGCGTCGTGCGCGTCCGCCGCACCCAGTAGGCGCCGGGGTGCGCCAGCGGTTCGAGGGCGCTGGCCAGCCACACGATCGTATCGGCCCCTTGCTCCGGCGTGACACTGCGAAGATCCATCAGGCGCCGCAGCACGCGCCCCAGGCGACCGTTGTTCGTCGCAAAGCGGGTGCGGACCACGCCGGGGTGCATGGCGTGCACCGACACGCGCGCGGCGTCCACGCGCGCGGCGAGCGCCTGCGTGAACCAGAGATTGAACAGCTTGGAGTTGGCGTACACGCGCCATCCACCGTAGCCCCGCGCGCTCTGCAAGTCGTCGAGGTCCGGGCGCGCGTTCCGATGCGCGCGGCTCGCCACGTTGATCACGCGCGCCGGCGCACCGGCTTCGGCGGCCGCCACGAGCGACGGCAGCAGGCGGAGGGCGAGCTGCACATAGCTCAGATGATTCAGCGCGAAGGTGCGCTCGAACCCGCCGCGCGTGACGCCCCGCTCGAGGAACATCGCCCCGGCGTTGTTCACGAGCACGTGCACGACCGGGTGACGCGCGCGCAGTCGATCCGCCAGCTCGCGCACCGCGTCGGGATCGGACAGATCGGCGATGTCCCACGTCACCGTGCGTGATCCGCTCTCCGACATGATCGCCCGTGCCGCCGCCGCGGTCTTCGCCTCGTTGCGCCCCACCATGACCACGTGCGCGCCCTGCTGCGCGAACGCGCGGGCCGCCGCTTTGCCGACGCCATCGCTGGCGCCCGTCACGACGACGACGCGGCCGGTCAGCGTCGTCGCGGGTGTGGGAGCGTCAGCAGCGGGGGGCATGGGCATCGATACGAAGGAAAAGCACCGCGCGTGTCAGCGCGCCATGGGAAAGACAAAACGGCCCGCGCGTACGCGGACCGTTTCGCCTCCTCCTCTACACACGGGAACCGGAGGTCTGTTCCCGCGGACTGCAGACATCGTGATGCGTGAACGCGCTTACTGCGCGACCGCCGAGATGATCACCGGGGCGATGTTGCCCGTCGTCGCCATGGCCACCTGCTGACCGGCGGTCGGGCCGAGCGTCCAGCGCACGGTTACCTCACCGAGGGCGTTCGTGACCGCGCTCTGGGGCGAGAGGGACCCGCCACCCGAGGTGATCGAGAACGCCACGGTCTGGTTCGGAATGGGCACGTTGTTCGTGCCGGTCACCCGAAGCACCAGCTGGACCGGCAGCGCCGTGCTCGGCTTGGCCACCTGGTTGTTGCCCTGGGCGATGATCATGTCCGAGGGGAGGATCCCCAGCGCGCTGATCGTGACGGGCTCGGCGCCGGCCGCGCTCCCGAGGACCGTCTGGACCTGTGAGCTCGGGCCGAGCGTCCACTTGGCCTTGACCTCACCATTGGCATCGGAGGTGCCGGTCGCGGGGTCCACCGTGCCGCCGCCGGCCACCACGCTGAAGCTGATCGGGATGCCGGAGACCGGCTTTCCATCGGTATCCAGCGCGCGCAGGATCAGCGGCGTGGGCAGCAGCGTACCTACCGCGGCCGTCTGGAGATGTCCCTGAACAATCGTCAGGCGCGACGCGCCGGCCGTTTCGGTGGCTTTGGTGCAGCCAGGAAAGGCAAGCAGCGTCGGGATCGCTACGAAGAGAGCAGCGAGCTGAATTGGACGTCGGGAACGCATACGGGTTTCGGTCGGGGTGCTCCTCTCCGAATGGGAGTGTCGGCGTTACACGGCGGGAACTTGAGCGCCGCTTTTCTCCCCCCTCTAGATTGGTAGGGCCATGACCGTCACTCCTCTGCACGCCCCCCGGCCCATCCGCCCCGCCGACGGGGCCGACCGGCCCACTGTCCGCTGGCCGTCCGGCCTCGCCCCTGACGAGCATCCGGCCCGGAATCCGGGCACGGCGCTCGACCTCGCGCTGGTGCGCGGCACCCGGGTGAACCGGAGTGCCGTCGAGCGCCGGGTGGCCGCCCTGCCGGCGCGCCGCACGGTCAAGAAAGAGTGGCAGGCCGCCTGGCTATTGCGGGCCATCAGCTGCATGGATCTGACCACCCTCGCCGGTGATGACACGGCGGGCAACGTCCGCCGCCTGTGCGCCAAGGCCCGCCATCCCCTGCGCGCCGATCTGGTCGAGGCGCTGGGTATCGGCGACCTCGGGCTCACCACCGGGGCGGTCTGCGTATACCACCAGTACGTCGCCACGGCGGTGGAGGCGCTCAAGGGCTCCGGCATTCCGGTCGCGGCCGTCTCCACGGGCTTCCCGGCCGGCCTCTCGCCGTTCGAGCAGCGTCTCGCCGAGATCCACGCCAGTGTGGCGGCCGGTGCGACGGAGATCGACATCGTCATCACCCGCGCCCACGTCCTCACCGGCAACTGGCAGGCGCTCTATGACGAGGTGAAGGCCTTCCGCGAGGCGTGCGGCGACGCGCATCTCAAGACCATTCTGGGCGTCGGCGAACTGGCCACGCTGACCAATGTCGCGCGCGCGAGCCTCGTGGCCATGATGGCCGGGTCCGATTTCATCAAGACGAGCACCGGCAAGGAGACGTCGAACGCGACGCTCCCCGTGGGGCTCGTCATGACGCGCATGATCCGCGAGTACGGCAGCCGCACCGGCCATGAAGTGGGCTTCAAGCCGGCCGGCGGGATCCGCACCGCCAAGCAGGCGCTCGACTGGCTCATCCTCATGAAGGAAGAACTCGGCGATCGCTGGTTGCGTCCGCATCTCTTCCGGTTCGGCGCCAGCGGATTGCTCACTGACGTCGAGCGACAGCTCGAACACTTTGTGACGGGTCGCTATGCCGCGGCCCATCGCCAACCGATGGTCTGACGCGAGGCACCATGGCAACCACCACTCCTCCTGTGTCCACGGTGCGCGCGCTGTACGACGAGATGAGCTACGGGCCGGCGCCGGAGGGCGATGCCCCGGTGCGGCAGTGGATCGCGCAACACGGCGGCACGTTCGGGCACTACATCAACGGCCAGTGGGTCGCCGGCGCATCGACGTTCGATGTGCACGAGCCGGCCACTGGCGCGGCGCTTGCCAAGGTCGCGCAAGGCACCAGCGCCGATGTCGACGCGGCCGTGGCGGCCGCCCGCGCCGCATTGCCCGCCTGGCAGGCGCTCGACGATCACGCGCGCGCACGCTGGTTGTACGCGTTGGCGCGCGGCATCCAGAAGCACGCGCGGCACTTCGCGGTGCTCGAAACGCTCGACAACGGCAAGCCGATTCGCGAGACGCGCGATATCGATATCCCGCTCGTGGCGCGGCACTTCTACCACCACGCCGGATGGGCGCAACTGCTGGAGCGCGAGTTCGCCGGCTACCACGCGTATGGCGTCGTGGGGCAGGTGATCCCGTGGAACTTCCCGCTGCTCATGCTGGCGTGGAAGGTCGCGCCGGCGCTCGCCGCGGGAAACACGGTGGTGCTCAAGCCCGCCGAGTACACGCCGCTCACGGCGCTGCGCTTCGCGGAACTCGTGCACGAAGTCGGATTGCCGCCCGGCGTCTTCAACCTCGTCACGGGAGACGGCGCAACCGGCGCCGCCATCGT
Source organism: Gemmatimonadaceae bacterium (assembly GCA_019752115.1). Taxonomy (NCBI): domain Bacteria; kingdom Pseudomonadati; phylum Gemmatimonadota; class Gemmatimonadia; order Gemmatimonadales; family Gemmatimonadaceae; species Gemmatimonadaceae bacterium. The sequence continues at coordinate 42,131 of JAIEMN010000053.1, read as the reverse complement.
GGATCATCCCGGCGTGGACAAGATCGCCTTCACCGGCAGCACCGAAGTCGGGCGCGCGATCCGGAAGGCCACGGCCGGGACCGGCAAGGGGCTCTCGCTCGAACTCGGCGGCAAGAGTCCGTTCGTCGTCTTCGAAGATGCCGATCTCGACTCCGTGGTCGAAGGCGTCGTCGATGCGATCTGGTTCAATCAGGGGCAGGTGTGCTGCGCCGGCTCGCGCTTGCTCGTGCAGGAGGGCGTCGCCGATCGACTCCTCGCCAAGCTGCGCGATCGCATGGAGACGCTGCGGGTCGGTGCGCCGCTCGACAAGGCCGTGGACATGGGCGCCATCGTGGCGCCGGTTCAGTTGGAGCGCATTCGCGCGCTCTGTCAGCAGGGCATCGACGAAGGCGCCACCTGCTGGCAGCCGTCGTGGGCCGCCCCGAAGGACGGGTGGTTCCATCCGCCCACGCTGTTCACGAACGTCGCGCCGAGTGCCACGATCGCACAGGTCGAGATCTTCGGCCCCGTGCTCGTCAGCATGACGTTCCGCACTCCCGAAGAGGCGGTGGCACTGGCGAACAACACGCCGTTTGGCCTCGCCGCGAGCGTCTGGAGCGAGAACATCAACCTCGCGCTCGATATCGCGCCCAAGCTCAAGTGCGGCGTGGTGTGGATCAACAGCACGAACCTCTTCGATGCCGCGGCCGGGTTTGGTGGCTATCGCGAATCCGGCTTCGGGCGGGAAGGCGGCCGCGAAGGGATGTGGGAGTACCTCAAGCCGGTGCACGCGCATGACGCGGCGCCGCTGCCCGTGATGCCGGCGCCGAAGGCGGCGGCGAGTGCAACCGGTGGGACCCCGGCGCTGCCGGCCATCGATCGCACCCCGAAGCTCTTCATCGGCGGCAAGCAGGCACGCCCCGATTCTGGCTACACGATCACGGTTCGCTCGCTGAGCGGTCACGCCGTGGGTGAGGTCGGCGACGGCAATCGCAAGGACCTGCGCAACGCCGTGGAAGCCGCGCGCGGGGCGTCGGGCTGGTCAAAGCTGTCGGGACATCAGCGCGCGCAGATTCTTTACTATCTGGCCGAGAACCTGGCGGTGCGCGCCGGGGAGTTTGCTGCGCGCATCGTCTCGCTCACTGGCGATCCGCTGAGTGCGGGCGAGGCCGAGGTCAACGCCGCGATCTCGCGCCTGTTTACCTACGCGGCCTGGGCCGACAAGCACGATGGGGCGGTGCACGACGTACCGCTGCGGGGCGTCGCATTGGCGATGCACGAACCGATCGGTGTCGTTGGCGTGGCCTGTCCGGACCCGTATCCGTTGCTGGGGCTCGTGTCGCTCGTCGGTCCGCTACTGGCCACGGGCAACCGGGTCGTCGCCGTCCCCTCGGAGCGCTTCCCGCTTCTTGGAACGGATTTCTACAGCGTGCTCGAGACGTCCGATGTGCCGGCCGGGGTCGTCAATCTGGTCACCGGCCAGCGCGATGCCCTGAGCAAAGTGCTCGCCGAGCACGACGATGTTGAGGCAGTGTGGTACTTTGGATCACAATCGGGGGCGGCTGCGGTGGAGAAGGCCTCGGCGGCCAACCTCAAGCGGACGTGGACCGAATGGACCGGCCGTGAGTGGCTCGACCCGCGCGTCGGCGAGGGGAGGGATTTCCTGCGCCGGGCCGTCCAGGTCAAGAACATCTGGATCCCCTATGGGGAGTAGCACCCGGTTCCGACGCCAGCGGTCGCGTCTGGGACGAGACGAATGACACTGCGGCGACGCGTGTGCCCAATCCTGTAGCATGTCCGACACTCCCAACTCGATGATCGATCTCCCGGCCTCTCCCGAGGCTTTTCGCGACGCTGCGTGGGACGACGTTCTCCCGTGGTACGACGCCCTTGCGGCGGCTCCTCTCCCGGGGCCGCACGGGGTCGAAGGATGGCTCGCCACCTGGTCCCGCCTCGATACGCTCGTAGGCGAGGCCGGGACCTTGGCGATGATCGCCTATACCGGTAACACCGCCGATGCCGCGGCCGAGCAGGCGTATCTCCGCTTCTCGATGGAGATCTTCCCGAAGCTCGAGGAGCAGCAGGTGCGGCTGGCCAAGCGCCTCCTCGATCTCGGGTGGACCCGTGACGATCTCGAAACTACGCTGCGGCGCTTCCGCACCGATATCGAGATTTTCCGCGAGGCCAACGTCGAGCGCTTTGCGCAGATCGAGGAGCTCTCCGCTGGCTATCAGAAGCTGACCGGTGGGCTCAGCGTGCAGTGGGATGGCGAAGCCAAGACCATTCCGCAGCTCCAGCCGTATCTCAAGGCCAACGATCGCGCGACGCGGGAACGCGCCTTCCGGCTCGGCGCCGACGCGTACATGACGAAGCGCGACGAGCTCGCGGATCTGTTCGACAAGATGTACGCGCTGCGCGTGGCCGTGGCGAAGGAAGCCGGCTTTGCCGACTACCAGCAGTACTGCTTCGCCGCCAAGCACCGCTTCGACTATACGCCCGCCGACACGGCCCGCTTTCACGAGGCGGTCCGGGCGACGGTCACGCCGGCGGTCGAGCGCCTGATGCAGCACCGCCAGCGGGTCCTCGGCGTGGATACGCTGCGCCCGTGGGACGTGAGTGTCGATCTCGACATCACCGAGCCGCTCAAGCCGTTCGATACGGTGGAGACGTTTGTCGCGCGTGCGCGTACGGTGTTCTCGCGCGTCGACCGCGAGTTGGGCGCGCAGTTCGACCTGATGGCAAACGAGCAGCTGCTCGATCTCGAGAGCCGGCCCGGCAAGGCGCCCGGTGGCTATTGTACCGATCTCGCCTTCCGCGGCCGTCCGTTCATCTTCATGAACGCGGTGGGCGTACCCGACGACGTGCAGACGCTCGTGCACGAGGCGGGCCACTGCTTTCACGACTTTGCCACGCACGGCCTGCCGTTCACCTGGCAGCGTCGCACTGGGCATGAGGCCGCCGAGCTCGCGTCGATGAGCATGGAGCTGCTGGCCATGCCGTACCTCGTGCAGCCCGATGGCTATTACAGCCGCGAGGATGCCCGCGTCGCGTGGCTCGAGCATCTCGAAGACGTGCTGGGTGCGCTGTCGCACATCGCAAGCGTCGATGCCTTCCAGGCCTGGATCTACACCGACCCGGCCGGCGCGGATCGCGATGCCCGTGATGCGAAGTGGCTCCAGCTGCGCGCGGACTTCGAGCGGGGCGTGGATTGGTCCGGACTCGATCGCGAGCGCAAGGCGCGGTGGTACCGCCAGCTGCACATCTTCGAGCTGCCGTTCTACTACATCGAGTACGGCATCGCCCAGCTGGGGGCGTTGCAGGTATTCCGCAATGCGGTGCGCGATCCGCAGGAGGCGGTCGCGAACTACAAGCGCTTCCTGGCGCTGGGTGGCACGCGCTCGCTCCCGGAATTGTACGCGGCGGCGGGGGTGAAGCTGGTATTCGATGCCGAGACGATGGCTGAGCTGGTCGCGTTTACCGAAGAGCGCATCGACGCGCTGCGGGCTGGCGCGGATGCACCATTCCACGGCGTGGTACCGAACACGGCCGCGCTGGCCTCGTGACCGTGAGCGCTATGCGCGACACCCGATCGTGAACTTCCGCCGCGGGGCGGTGTCCGAAACCGGGCATCGCCCCGTCGCGTAGTTCGCGGTGGAGCTGAAGGTGCAGGTGCAGGCCCGTAGTATCCCGCAGGTCCCAACGCGAAGGACTCAACCCAACCGGAGTTGCAATGCGTCGAGTGATGCAGGCGGCAGTCGCCGCTGTGATGGTGATGGGCGCAGTGCGCGCGGAGGCGCAGTTGCCGACCGCGCAGCAGGTGTACGACAAGTACGCGCAGGCCGTGGGTGGCCGTGAGGCGTGGGCGAAGGTCACCGGCCGCACGGAGAAGGGCACGGCGGACATCACGTTCGCCGGCATCTCGGGCTCGTACGAGCGGCACGCCGCGCTCCCGAACAAGATGCGCATGATCATCGACCTGCAGATGGCCAAGATCGACCAGGGCTTTGACGGCGAGAAGGGGTGGATGGACCAGGGGATGGGCCCGCAGCGCATGCCGGCCGAGCAGGAGAAGTCGCTGGCGGAGCCGAGCGCCAACGGCGCGGCCTTCCTGGATGTCTCGCGCTATGCCAAGGCGACGGTCGAGGCCAAGGAAACGGCCAATGGCGTCGAGTGCTACAAGCTGGCTATCACCACCAAGGGTGGTCAGGAGTCGCTGGAGTATTTCGAAGTCGCGACGGGGCTGCGCATCATGACCATCGGCAAGACGCCGATGGGCGAACAGAAGATCATGTACCAGAACTACAAGGATTTCGAAGGCAAGAAGATCGCCACCAAGGTGGTGCAGGCCACGCCGCAGGGTGATGTGGTCATCAACATCCAGACGGTGACCTTCGGCGCGCCCGACGCCGCGCTGTTCAAGGCGCCGGACTCGCTCAAGTAAATCCGGTCAGTCGTCGCGTCCGGTGTGCGAACCGGACGCGAGCAACGCCTCGATGCGCGCCTCGAACCGGCGCACATCGAGGCGTTTGGCATGGTCGGCGGTGGAGCGCGGGCGCACCGTGCCGATCACCGGCTGTTCGGGCTGGAACGGGCGATCGAACTGCCCCAGGCACCAGAGCAGCCCGCCGTAACTCGCCGGGTCGCGGCCGTCGAGCGCGTAGCGATGGTTGAGATCCACGAGCTTGTCCCACGCATCGGCGGCATTCGCCGACCAGTGCAGAATCGCCTTGCCCCACGTCATGCGCACATTGTTGTGCAGCTCCCCCGCCTCGCGGAGTGATCGCTGCGCCGCGTCCCAGAGCCGGTCGCCCGTCTCGCCACGCGCGAGCACCTCCAGCGGCAGGACACGGCGCGGATCGCGCTCGTGGGCGCGCAGGGTCTCGAGTGCCCAGCGTGGTACGGCGTCGAGCGTGGTCGGCGCCTCGTGCCAATAGCAGAAGGCGTAGGCCACCTCACGCCACACCAGCAATTCGTCGAGATACTTCTCCGGCCCCTCGCCCGGGCGCGACGCGCAGTCGCGCGCGAGGCGCAGCGGTGACACCATGCCGTAGTGCAGGTACGCCGACATGCGGCTCACGGCATCGAGCGTGGCATCGTTCCGCTTCGCCGCGTAGCGGGCCAGTCCGCCGGTGGCGATGAACGTCTCCCACCGCGCATAGCCGGCGCGCGTGCCACCGCGTGAATGGTGGACGGCTGGCACCGTATGGTCGATGGCACAGCTGGCCACCAGCGCCGGAATGTCGGCGTGCGCGAGGTCCACCGGTTCGAAGGGCAGGCGATCGGGCACGAACGGCGCGTGCGCGGGCGCCACGTCCACCCACGGGCGTTCGAGGCGATCCCGGCGGAGTCGCGCCGTGGCGTCGCGAAAGCCATACGCTCGCGTATGCGCCTCACCCACGAGCGGCATCGGCACGACGCACGCCGTATCCACGCTCCACACCGGACACGGCGCCTGCTCGGCCAGGCTGTCCGTGAGCCAATCGAGCGGCGGCACCGGCATCGTTTCGGTGACCACCACGGCGGCACGCGCACTCAGCGCGGCCAGCGCCTTGGCGCGGTGCCCGGGGCGCTCGAGATGGAAGGCATACCCGATACCGCGGGCCGCACACTCCGCCTGGACATCCACGGCGCCCTGGAGAATGAACGTGTGGTGCCGGTCGTTCGCGTAGGGATACCGCTCGGAGAGCGCGTGATACACGAACACCGGTAACCCCAGCGCGCGCCCCACGGTCAGCGCGACGTCGAGCGCGGGGTTTTCGTGGGCACGCACCGCGGTGCGCATCCAGTACAGGACGAACTCGCCACGCACGGTGGTGGCGTCGTCGGTGGCCGAGTGATCGGTGACGCGCTCGGCGAGGGGCTCGGGAAGGTGGTCGATAGCAAACACGCGGCGTCAACGTCTGACGCCGCGTGCTGGATCCCGACGTGGGGAGAATCGTGGAACCGCGCTTACCGCCGGACGACCGTCCCCCCCTTCATCACGAACTTCACGGTGCGCAGCGCGCCAATTGAGGCCGTGGGATCGCCCTGTACCGCCACGAGATCGGCCAGCAGCCCCGGGGCGACGCGGCCGAACTCATTCTCGCGGTGCAGGATCCTGGCGTTCACGCTGGTCGCGGCTTTGAGCGCGTCGATCGGCTTCATGCCGTACTCCACCATGAGCTCGAGTTCGATGGCGTTCGTGCCGTGCGAGAACACCCCCACATCACTGCCGTTGCAGATCGTCACGCCACTCGACAGGGCGAGTTTGAACATCGCCTTCTTGTTGGTGATGCCGGCCGGATCGGGATCGACCCCCTTCTTCCACCCGCGATAGCGCGTGGTGCTTTCGGTCGCGGCGAGCGTGGGGCAGAAGGCCACGCCCCGTTCCTTCATGAGGGCGAAGGTTTCGGCCGTCGCGGCATCGCCGTGCTCGATGGTTTCCACACCCGCGAGCACCGCCCGCCGCACGCCTTCGTCGGTACTGGCGTGCGCCACCACCGGCCGGCCGCTCGAGGTCGCGGTTCGCACGATGGCCGTCCACTCCTCGGTCGTGAAGGTGGGGCGGGCCTCGCCGCGCGGCCCCCAGCGATAGTCGGCGTAGATCTTGATCCAATCGGCACCGTGGCCGATCTGGTCGCGCACCACGCGCGTCACCCCTTCGACGCCATCGGCCTCTTCGGCGCCCTGCGGTACGCCGATCTCCGCGCCGAAGCCCTTCGGACCGTAGGAACCCGTCGCGACGATCGCCTTGGTCGTGACGAACAAACGGGGGCCCGGCACGATCCCCTGATCCACCGCCTCCTTGAGCCCCACATCGGCGTAACCGGCGCCTTCGGTGCCCAGATCGCGCAGGGTCGTGAAGCCGGCGTCGAGCGTGGCCTTGAGATGATTCACGGCGCGCGCCGTGCGCAGGGCCAGCGACTCACGGAGCACCTGATCGTTCCAGGGCGTCTCGTCATAGGGATGCAACAGCACATGGCTGTGCAGGTCACTCAGCCCGGGCAGCAGCGTCGTGCCGGGCAGGGCAATCCGCTCAGCATCCGCAGGCACCTGCAGCGAGGCCAGTGGCCCCGCCGACACGATGCGCGCCCCGCGCACGAGTACGGCCCATCCCTTCTGGGCGGGCGCGCCGGTGCCGTCGAACACGGCATCGGGGACGAGGAGCATCGGCCGCGCGGCCGGCGTGGTGCGCGGCGCGGCGGGCGCCTGCGCCCCCGCCGAGAACGCGAGCATCGGCAGCGTGAACGCGGCGCAGCAGGAGAGGGCGAAAAGTCGGCGCATCGGGAGGGAAGGGAGGAGGGAGAACACGTCAGCTGCGCGGGAGGCGTACGGCGGCAAACTCGCCCGTGGACTGCGACGCCGGTACGAGCCCGGACACGCCACCGGAGACCACGAACGCCATCGCATCTGCGCTCGTCACGTCGATCGGCTCGACGTGCGCCGATGGGACCACGTACAGCTGGCCCGAAAAGTTGTAGGAATGCGGACAGTACACGGCCACGTGCGAGGAGAGGCCGAGGTGGACCAGCGACTCCTGCGTCAGGAAGCCGACCAGCCGCACGCTGCCGTCGGTGCTCACCTTCACCAGCACCGGCTTGTCAAAGCGGCGCTTCTCCCCGACGAACGCGTTCAACAGATCCTTCGTCGAGCCGTAAAGCAGGCGGACGAACGGCAGGCGGGCCATGATGGCCTCGAGCGCGCCCACGGCCGATCGGGTCAGCAGGTTCGAGCCGAGAAAGCCGACCAGCGTGATCAGGACGATCGTGGCGAGGAATCCCGCGCCGGGAATCGGGAGCCCCAGCCACCCATCCACGCGGGTAAAGACCAGCCAGCAGATCCAGATGGTCACCGCCAGGGGGGCGAGCAGGACCAGCCCCCTCGCGAAGTAGCCAACCAACCGTCGCATCGCACTCCTTGGGCATCTGTTTGGCCGGCGCACTGCGTCGGCCCCTCCACGAAGCTCGCGGAATCAATAGCATTCTACCGCAGACGCGGGGCTCCCGGCGACGGGCGCGGCCGGGTCGTCACTTTCTCCCTCCTTCTCCCCGTCATGCGAACTCCCTCGTTGCGCACCGCCCTCCGCGTCTGGTTGTCGTGCGCCGCGGCCGGTTCGGTCGCCGCCTCCGCCCTTGGCGCGCAGGGTACGCCCGCCAATCCGTACACGGCGGTGTCCCGTTGGACGCCACCGGCTCTGCCGGCCGGCAAGAAGCCGATCACGCAGGACACCTACGACGAGTGGCGCAGCATCGCCGGCGGTGCCACGCTCTCCAACGACGGCAAGTGGGCCGTCTACACGGTGAGCCCGGTGGTGGGCGAAGGGGAACTGGTCGTGCGCGCGACGGCCGGCAACACCGAGTACCGCGCCGCGCGCGGCTACACCGGCCGGCCGCAGCTCCAGCCCGCCGCCGACTCGGCGGCCCGGTTCAGCGCCGCGCCGGCGCAGGTGAGTGCCGACTCGCGCTTCGTGGTCTTCGTGACGTATCCGCCCAAGGCCGATGTGGAGCGCGCCCGCATGCGGCGCGGCACGCCCCAGCCGCGCAACGGGATGGGCATCCTGAATCTCGCCGACGGCACCGTGACCCGCGTGCCAAACGTGCGGAGCTTCCGCCTCGCCCGGAATGGCGGGCGCTTTCTGGCCTATCAGCTGGAAGACACCACGGCCGCGGCTGGGCGTGGCGCGGGTGGGGCCAACGGTGCCGGCGCGGCCGGAGCGAACGCCGCCCCCGCCGGGCCGCGCCGCGACTACGGCACCACGCTCGTGCTGCGTGATCTGGCTGCTGGCACCGACACGCGCATCGAGGGCGTAACCAACTTCACCTTCGACGAGAACGAGAAGGTGCTCGCCTACACGGTGACCACGCGCGACGGGGCCAACAACGGCGCATTCGTGCGTACCCTCGCGTCGGGCGCGGTCACCACGCTGCTCGCGGGGACCGGGACCTACCGGAGCCTCACAATCGATCGCGCCGGTGCGCAGGTGGCGTTCCTCTCGGACAATGGCGATACCACGCGCACGCCCAAGATGTCGGTGTACTACGCGTCGCTCACGCCCGCCAAGGGCAAGACGGTCGCCGCCCGCACCCTCGTCGCGGCCAAGGACGCGCCGGCCGGCCTGATGATTGCCGATCGGGGCGCGCTGAGCTTCACCCGCGAAGGGACGGCGGTGCTCTTTTCGCTCGGGAACCCGCCCCTGGACTCCATTCCGGCCGACTCGCTCATCGACAAGGCCGTGTATGACCTGTGGCACTGGAAGGACGCGGCCATCATGCCGCAGCAGAAGCTGACCGCGGCGCGCGATCGCAACCGCACCTACACCGCGATCTACACGCTCGCCGCCAACAAGTGGACGCAGCTCTCGAATGACTCGCTGCGCGTAACTGTGAGCCCCGACGGCAAGCGCGTGCTCGCGGTGAACGCCTTGGAGTACGCCATCCCGCAGTTCTGGGGCGAAGGCGCGAGCGATGTGTTCCTGATCGATCCGCTCACCGGCGCGCGGACGCCGGTCGTCAAGAAGATCGACGGCAATGCGCAGCTCTCACCGACCGGGGCGTACGTCACCTGGTTCGCGGACGGGCACTGGCAGTCGTACAACGTGGCGACGGGCAAGACCGTGAATCTCACGGCCAAGCTGCCGGTCAAGCTGATGGAGGAGGACTTCGATTCTCCCGACATTCCGCCCCCCTACGGCGTCGGGGGCTGGACGAATGGGGATAAGCGCTTCCTCGTCTACGATCGCTTCGATGTCTGGGAGCTCGATCCGGCGGGCGTCGTGGCGCCGCGCAATCTCACCGAGGGCGAGGGCCGTCGCGCCGGGATGACCTTCCGGGTCGTCGACCTCGATCGCGAGGAGCCCGGGCTCGATCCGGCGCAGCCGCTCTATCTGCGCGCCGTGGATACGCTCACCAAGGCCAGCGGCTACTGGCGCGACAAGCTCGGCGTGGAGAGCAAGCCCGAGAAGATTGTCATGGCCGACAAGGCGCTCAACGGGCTGCAGAAGGCGCGCAACGCCGAGCAGTACCTCCTCACGCAGAGCACCTATCGCGAGTTCCCGGATCTCTGGACGGGGACGGCGATTGCGAGCACGACGAAGATCTCCAACGTGAACCCACAGGAGTCCCAGTATCCGCGCGGCACGGTGGAACTCATGAGTTGGACCAACGGCGACGGCATCCCACTGCGCGGCATGCTCTACAAGCCCGAGAACTTCGATCCGTCGAAGCAGTGGCCCATGGTCGTCTACTACTACGAGAAGCTCACCGACGGGCTGCATGGCTACGTGGCGCCGACCGGGCGCAATGTCGTGAACCCGATGGTCTACAACAGCCTCGGGTATCTCGTCTTCGAGCCGGACATCATCTACACCGAAGGGCAGCCCGGACTGAGCGCCGCGAAGGCGATCATTCCCGGGGTGCAGGCGCTCGTGGCGAAGGGCTTCGTGGATCCCAAGCGCATCGGCATCACCGGCCAGTCGTGGGGCGGCTACCAGACGGCGTACCTCATCACGGTGACCAACCTGTTCGCCGCCGCCGTGCCCAATGCGACCGTGGTGAACATGACCAGCGCCTACGGTGGCATCCGGTGGGAGTCGGGGCTCGCGCGGACCTTCCAGTACGAGCACACGCAGAGCCGCATTGGCGGGTCGCTCTGGCAGTATCCGGAGCGGTATATGGAAAACTCGCCGCTCTTCCACCTCGACCGGGTCACGACGCCCGTGCTGTTCATGGCGAACGACAATGACGGGGCGGTACCATGGTACCAGGGGATCGAGTTCTACGTCGCCATGCGCCGCCTGCAGAAGGAGGCCTACATGGTGTCGTACAACGGCGACGGGCATAATCCCACGAAGACCGCCAATCAGAAGGACATCGACAAGAAGATGCAGGAGTTCTTCGGGGTGAAACTCCTCGGGCAGGATCCCCCGTCATGGATGGTGCGCGGCATCCCGTTCCTCGAGAAGGGCCGCGATCAGGTGAAGATGACCACACCGGCTCCGCGCGGCACGACGCCCGCGGGCCCTACCGGAGGCAAGTGATGGCGGCTGACGAAATCGACTACCAGATCATTGGCGATGACCTGCAGGCGGTAATCGTGACCCTCGACCCCGGCGAGGCGGTATTCGCCGAGGCCGGCGCGATGATGTTCATGCGCGAAGGGATCACGATGGCCACCACGCTCGATCCGAACGCGCGCAGCGGCTCGCTGTTCGACAAGCTGGTGGGCGCCGGCAAGCGCGTCCTGGCCGGTGACTCGTTCTTCGTCACGCTCTTCGGCAACAGCGGTGCCCGCCGCGCCGATGTGGCCTTCGCCGCCCCGTATCCGGGCAAGATCGTGCCCCTCAACCTCCGGGATTGGGGTGGCACCGTGATGGCCCAGAAGGACAGCTTCCTCTGCGCCGCCCGCGGCATCGACATCTCGGTGGCCTTCACCCGGAAGATCGGCGCCGGCTTCTTTGGCGGCGAAGGCTTCATCCTGCAGAAGCTCACCGGCGATGGCCTGGCCTTCCTGCACGCCTCGGGGACGCTCCATGCGATCGATCTGGCGCCGGGGGAGACGTTGCGGGTGGACACCGGTTGCCTGGTGGCCTTCCAGCCGACGGTGGACTACGACATCCAGCGCGTGCCGGGGATCAAGACGGCATTGTTCGGGGGCGAAGGATTGTTCTTCGTCCAGCTCACCGGCCCGGGCCGCGTGATCCTCCAGACGCTGCCGTTCTCGCGCCTGGCGGACCGGATCATCGCCGCCGCCCCCCGCGCCGGCGGGCGCTCGCGCGAGGAAGGGTCGGTGCTGGGCGGGCTGGGCGCGCTCCTGGACGGCGACAACTAGCCCGGCGGCCGGGCGCCACCGTCACAATTTCGGACAAATCCAGACGGTTCGCGCCGGCGGCTATCTCCGCCGGCGCGAACCGTCTAGCTTTTTCTCCCTTATGGCTACCCGTATCCAGCCCATCGTCGCGCCGCCTGTGAGCGAGCCCTGGTCCGTTGAGTCCGCCCGCACTCTCTACAACGTGGAGGGGTGGGGCGCCGGCTATTTCGACGTCAACGACCGCGGGCATGTCATTGTGCGCCCCGATCCGGATCATCCGGAGCGCACGATGGATCTGCGCGTCCTCGCCGAAGATCTCGAAGGGCAGGGCATCCAGTTGCCGGTGCTGCTGCGCTTCTCCGACATCCTCAAGTCGCGCATCGAAACGCTCAGCGAGCGCTTCGCGCAGGCGATCAAGGAGTTCGACTACACGGGCGGGTATACCGCCGTGTATCCGATCAAGGTGAACCAGCAGCGGCATGTCGTCGAAGAGATCGTGCGCTTCGGCAAGACGCACGGCGTGGGGCTCGAGTGCGGCTCCAAGCCGGAATTGCAGGCGGTGCTGGGGCTCTCCGAAAGCACCGAGCACCTGATCGTCTGCAACGGCTACAAGGACCACGAGTTCATGCGCCTGGCCCTCATGGGGCAGAAGCTCGGGCACAAGGTCTTCATCGTGCTCGAGCAGGTCAGCGAACTCGATGTGCTGCTCGAGGTGGCCGACGAACTGGGCGTGCAGCCGTGCGCGGGCGTGCGCATCAAGCTCGCGAGTGAGGGCGCCGGTCGCTGGGCCCAGAGCGGCGGCGAGAAGAGCAAGTTCGGCCTCAGCTCGGCCGAACTGATCAAGCTGATCGACAAGCTGCAGGCCGCGAATCGCCTCGACATCCTCAAGCTGATCCACTTCCATCTCGGCAGCCAGATCACCGACATCCGCTTCATCAAGTCGGGGCTGCAGGAAGTGGCGCGCTTCTATCTCGAGTTGCGCTCGCTCGGCGTGGACATCTCCCACGTGGACGTGGGCGGTGGCCTCGGTATCGACTACGACGGCACCAACTCCACGAACAATGCGAGCGTGAACTACACGCTGCAGGAGTACGCCAACGACGTGATCTATACGATCGCCGAGGCGTGCCGTGAAGCCGAGCTCCCGATGCCGCACATCATCAGCGAATCGGGGCGCGCGCTCACGGCGCATCACGCGCTGCTGTTGCTCAAGGTGATCGATGTGGAGTCGCTCGCCGAGCAGCCCGTGCCGGCGCTGCACGACGACGATCACTCGCTGTTGCACGAAATGCACGAAGACTGGCGCACGCTCACCGAGCGGGAGCCCAAGACCCGCAAGGTGCTGGAAGTCTTCCACGATGTGTCGTACGACAAGGAGCGGGCGCGGCAGTACTTCAACTCCGGCGTGCTCAACTTGCGCGGTCTCGCGAAGGCGGAGGTGCTCTGGCTCGCCAGTATGAATGCGATCTATCGCATCGCCAAGGCGGACCCGGACACCTACGAAGACATTCTCCCCGAGCTCGAGTCGAGCCTCGTGGACCGATACTTCTGCAACTTCTCGCTCTTCCAGTCGCTCCCCGACAGCTGGGCCATCGACCAGCTCTTCCCGATCATGCCGATTCACCGGCTGCTCGAAGAGCCGGTCCGGCGCGGCACGCTGCAGGATGTGACCTGTGACTCCGACGGCAAGATCGATCGCTTCGTCGGGGACAAGAACGGTCGCCCGAGCCTGGAACTGCACGAATTCCGGGACGGGGAAGACTATATCCTCGGCATCTTCCTGACCGGCGCGTACCAGGAAATCCTTGGTGACCTCCACAACCTGTTCGGTGATACGAACGCGGTGCACATTCGCCTGAACGACAAGGGCGGCTACGACATCACCGACCTCGTGGAAGGGGACACGGTCACCGAAGTCCTCAACTACGTCCAGTTCGGGGCCTCGCAACTCCTGGCCACGTTCCGCCGTAAGGTGAACGGCACGAACACCATTTCGCGCGAGGAGGCCAACACCTTCATCGCCGAGTTCGTGGCGGGTCTGGAAGGGTACACCTATCTCGAAGGAGAGGCTGCGCGATGAACCGACCGACGATGACGCCCCCGAGCTTGGGCAACGTGTTCGAAGACATGCTCGAAGTCCTCTGGGCGCCATCGACGGTATTCGAGCGGTCGCAGTATCGGACGTTCGGGAAGTACATGCTGGTGATCTTTCTGGTGTGCGCGGTGGTCACGGTCATCGCCGCCAGGCTGACCGGACCATGGCTCGACGCCATGTTCGACTTGTCGATGCAGCAGGCGGCGGCGAGTGGCCGGAGCATTCCGCCGGAGGCGATGGCCTCGGCGCGGAAGTTCGGCAGTATCGGCTTCTATTTTTCGCCGCTCTTTGTCGTGGTGTTGGGTGGTTTCTTCAGCGGCCTGATGCTGCTGCTCGGCAGCAAGATCGTGCAGGCGCCGGTGGCGTATGGTCAGGCGGTCCTCATCGCCGTGCTCGGTTCGATGCCGCGCATCCTCGGGCTGCTCTCCTCGGCGGTCATGGGCCTCGTGCTCGATGGCGACAAGGCGCGGTCGTTGTACGACCTGTCCATCGGGCCGGCGCGCTTCCTCGATCCGACGAAGGTCTCCCCCGTCCTGATGCAGCTGCTGGCCGGCGTGGATCTCTTCAACCTGTGGCAGCTGGTGATCTTTGGCGTGGGCATCTCCGTCGCCGCGCGGGTGGCACGGTCGACCGGTTTCGTCGCCGCCCTGGTGGCCTGGGTGCTCGGAACGGCCCTGCCGATCCTGCCGACCTTGCTGACTCGCTGACCGCGCGCGATTCTCTGCGGCGTCCATAACGCCGCCGGCTGTTCCCACCTCCCCCATCCCCGCGCATGCAACTCGACGCCAAGCAGTGGCTGCTTGGAGGGCTCGCTTTGATGACCCTCTACCACATCGCGACGCTCTGGGCGGGGCTCAAGGGGAAGGCTGATGCCCGGCCCACGCCGCTGCTCATCGGCATCGGCTTCGTGACGAACTTCTTCGACACGCTTGGCATCGGATCCTTCGCCACGACCACGGCACTCTTCCGCGCCACGAAGACGGTGCCGGATGACGAGATCCCGGGCACGCTGAATGCCGGCCACACCATGGCCACGCTGGTGCAGGCGCTGATCTTCACGCAGGCGGTGGATGTCGAGCCGGTCACCCTCATCGGCATGATCGCCGCCGCGGCCGCCGGCGCGTGGGTGGGAGCCTCGTTCGTCGGTCGGTGGCCCATCCAGCGCATCCGCCTCGGCATGGGCATCTGTCTCCTCGGCGCGGCCGCGATGTTCCTCGCGCAGGCCCTGGCCATCCTCCCAGGCGGCGGCGTCGCCACTGGGGTCACCGGCCTCAAGCTCGCCATCGCGCTCGGCGTGAACTTCGGGCTCGGTGTGCTCATGACCATCGGCATCGGCCTCTACGGCCCCTGCATGCTGCTCGTCAGCCTGCTCGGCATGGACCCCAAGGTCGCCTTCCCGGTCATGATGGGGAGCTGCGCCTTCCTCATGCCCACCGCGGCCACGCAGTTCATCAAGCTCGGGCGCATTCACCGCCCGGCCGTCCTCAGCATGATCGTCGGCGGCCTGCCGGCCGTGCTCATCGCGGTCTACGTGGTGAAGTCCATGGACATCTCCACGGTGCGCTGGCTGGTGGCGGCCGTGGTGACGTATACGGCCATCACGCTCCTGCGCAGTGCGAGGACACCCGCACCGGAGGCGGCAATAGCGTGAGGGAAAGATCGCTCGACTAGTGGTCGAGCGTCACTCGCGAATTGGTGCCGGTCACCGGCACCGCATTTCAGGAACCAGGGGGAAGGACAGAGGGGGGAGTGCCGCCGAGGCACTCCCCCCTGAATTCTTCCCCCTGGCTCCTAGAGAACGGTGCGAGTTACGAGCACCGCCCCGCGGGTGACGCTCGACCAGAGGTCGAGCGATCTCAACCGAACCGCTTCGCCACTTCACTCCAGTTCACGACGGACCAGAATGCGCTGAGGTAATCCGCGCGCCGGTTCTGGTACTTGAGGTAGTACGCGTGCTCCCACACGTCCACGCCGAGGAGGGCGTGCTTGCCTTCCATGAGCGGGTTGTCCTGGTTCGGCGTGCTCATGATCGACAGCGCGCCGTCGTTGCCCTTCACGAGCCACGCCCAGCCGGAGCCGAAGCGACCCATGCCGGCCGCCTGGAACTGCTCCTTGAACGTGGCGAACGAGCCGAACGCCTTCGTGATCGCGTCGGCGAGCGCACCCGTCGGCTCACCGCCGGCATGCGGTGCCATCAGCTGCCAGAAGAGCGAGTGGTTCCAGTGCCCACCGCCGTTGTTGCGCACCGCGGTGCGCACCGCCTCCGGCACCTCGTTGATCTTGCGGCACAGATCGTCGAGCGACCACGACGCGAGCTCCGGCGCCTTCTCGATGGCGGCGTTGAGATTCGTCACGTAGGCCTGATGATGCTTGCCATGGTGGATCTGCATCGTCTGCGAATCGATATGCGGCTCGAGCGCTTCGGGCGCGTACGGCAGCGCGGGCAGGGTATGGGCCATCTGGGGCGTCTCCGGTGTGTTGAATGACTGAGGAACTGACGAAAGGTACGCCGACCGCCGCCGAATGCGCAGGCGGGCCGTCGTGCACGGCGAGGTCGACTACGCCGAGGGGGCCGCGCGGCGTCGCTCCTTGAGCCAGGCAATGATGCCGGGCAGGATCGACAGGAACACGACCACGAGAATCACCTTCTCCACGTGCTTGGCCACGGCCGGGACCGTCCGGGCCAGCGCAAAGCCGATGAGCAGCATGCTCCAGATCCACGCCACGCCGCCCACTACGTTGTACATGAGGAACGAGCGGTAGTTCATGCGCCCCACCCCGGCCACGACCGGGGCGAAGGTGCGCACGATGGGCATGAACCGGGCGAGGATGATCGTCTGGCCGCCGTGCTTCTCGTAGAACGCCTGGGCTCGCAGCAGGTGCTTCTTGTTGAAGAGCAGGGAGTCTTCGCGCGTGAAGATGCGCGGTCCGGTGGCCTTGCCCACGTTGTAGCCCACCGTGTCGCCCACGATCGCCGCCACGGTGAGAATCGCCCCGAGCAGCCACACATTCAGCCCAAAGCTGGGATCGGCGGCGAGGAGGCCGGCGGTGACAAGCAGGGAGTCGCCCGGCAGGAAGAAGCCGACCAGCAGCCCCGTTTCGGCGAAAATGATGGCCGTCAGCCCAACGTATCCCGCCCACTGTACCAGGGCGGGGAGATCACGCAGGCGATGGATGAACTCGGTCAGAAATTCCAAGCAAACGTCCAGGCGGGAGGAGGTCGAGCAATCGGCGTGAAAGCTCGGCACCCCTCTGGTCAGGGTCAACCGGCTGGCCAGCCTGGTGACGCGGGCGGTAGCTTCTGGCTCGTGAGTGATTCCCGGCCCCCGCTCCCGGACGCCCGTCCCCTTGAGACCGTGTGTGTGGTCTCCCACACGCACTGGGATCGCGAGTGGTACCACGGGCACGCGCGCTTTCGGCAGCGGCTGGTGGCCCTGATCGACGCCCTGCTGGCTGATCCCGGACCGGGCCCGTTTCTCCTCGACGGGCAGACCATCGTGCTGCGCGACTATCTCGCGGTGCGTGAAGATCGCGCCGAGGCGCTGGGCGCCGCGCTGCGCAGCGATCGTCTGGAGGCCGGGCCGTGGTACGTCCTCGCCGACAACCTGATCCCCTCGGGCGAAGCCATCATCCGTAACCTCGAGGCCGGGCGGCGGTACCTGGCGCGCCTCGGCGCGGCCGCGCCGCGGGTGGCCTACTGTCCCGACACGTTCGGGCATCCCGCGGCGCTGCCGATCATCGCCGCGGGATTCGGCCTACCGGTGGCGGTGGTATGGCGCGGCGCCGGTGGCACGGCGCATCCGCGGAGCGATGCCTTCTGGTGGCGGGCGGCGAACGGCAGTCGTGTGCTCACGTATCATCTCCCCCCGGATGGCTACGAGTTCGGGAGTGCACTCCCCACCGAATGGGGCGCGGTGCGTGCGCGATGGGCCTCGTTGCGCGCGCTCTTCGACGCGCGCACCCGCACTGGGGTCGCGTTGCTGCTCAACGGCGCCGATCACCACGCGCGCCAGCACGCGTTGGGGCACGCGCTCGAGCAGCTGCAGGCCACCGCCGGGACCGTGCGCATCGCGCCGTCGTCGCTGCAGGCCTGGTCGGAGGCGTTCGCTGATGCGGCCGCGTCGGTGGCGCTGCCGACCGTGGAGGGCGAACTGCGCAACTCCTACGGGTACACGTGGACCCTCGGCGGTACGCTCGCCACGCGGGCTCATCAGAAGCGGCGCAACGCACGCCTCGAACGGGGGCTGCTGCGCGACGTGGAGCCATGGTTGGCGTTGGTGCGGTTGCACGATCGCACCGGGGCAACGGCGGCCGTGGACGGCGCGGCGCGCCTCACCATGGCACAGCTCCCGACGCTCCTGCAGCGGGCGTGGGAGGATCTGCTCGAGACACATCCACACGATACGCTGTGCGGCTGCTCCACCGACGACGTCGCCCGCGCGATGGACGCGAGACAGGATGCCGTGGCGGAGCAGGGGCGCGGGCTCCGCGAAGCCGCGCTGCAGCTGGCGCTCCAGCATGACCCGGTGCACGCACGGGAGCGCCGCCCACACGGCGACCCGGCACGACTCGTCCTGCGCAATCGCGCCGCGCGGGACCGCGGCGGTGTGGCCCATCTGCTCCTGCGTGAATGGGTCGGCGATATCGCCGTCGGGCCGGCCAGCGCGGGGGCCGTAGCGCCGCAACGGCCGCCGGGGCGCGCGCTGCCGTCGCTCGGGGCGTGGCCGTTGCAGCGACTCGCCACGCCGCGCGTGGTGGCCTATCGGCGCGAGTCGCCGCAGCACTATCCGGATAACGACGCGATCGTGGAGCATCGTGTCCTGGCGTGGGTCCCGCCGGTTCCGGCGTTCGGCGTGCGCACGGTGCAGGGCATCGCGCACGAGCCGCCCACGGCGGGTCCTGATGCCGCCGTGCGCGTCCACGTCGAAGACCACGTCGCGCATCTCGACAACGGCCACCTCCATGTCACCGTCGACGCGAATGGCCGGGTGACCATCGTGAGCGGGGATCGCCTCGTGCATCGCGCCCTCTCGGTGATCACCTGCGGTGATGAAGGCGACAGCTACACCCCGAAGCCGTTGGTCAGCTTCTCCTTCGACGTCGTGAAGGTCGACGTGCGTGAGCATGGGCCGTTGCGCGGTGCGATTGCCATCACCTGGGCCGCCCCGGAGCTCGATCCGCGCGATCGCGACGAAGGGCCGGTGCGCGTGACGACGACGCTGCGGTTGACTGCGGGGGTGCCGTATCTTGAATGCACCGTGCGCGGGCGCAATGCGCGCACGAATCATCGCCTCCGTCTGGTGTGGCATACCGACGTGGAGCGCGGGCGCGTCACGGCCGACGCCGCCCTTGGGCCCGTGCGTCGAGCTCCCATCGATGCGCCACCGGAGAGCGCCGAGCGCGTTCCGGATGGGCAGCCCCTGCATCGCTGGATCACCGTCGCCAATGCGGAGGTCGGCGCCACGATGTTCAGTGACGGGCTCGCGGAAGCGCATGTGGACGGCGATACCGTCGCACTCACGCTGCTGCGCGCCGTGGGCGAACTCTCCAAACCCGCGCTGGCCACCCGGCCCGGACATGCCGGCTGGCCCGTCGCGACGCCCGACGCGCAATGTCTCGGCGACTTCGAGGCGCGTTGTGCCCTCCTGTTGCACGGGCCGCTCACCAACGCGGTGCTCGCCAGTATCCGCGACGCCGCCGATGACCTGCTCGTGCCGCTGGTCGGGGAGACGTGGATCGATCTCGACGGGAGTGCCACTGCACCAACGGTTCGTGGTGTGGCGCTCGAGGGCGAGGCATTCGAGGTGTCCGCGGTGACGGTGTCGCAGCAGGATGCGCACGCGGTGATCCTTCGCGCCATCAACCTGACCGGGATGACCGCCCAGGGGGCATGGCGTCTCCCCGACGACGGGCCGTGGCGCGCGGAACGGGTATGGCTCGACGAGACGCCCCTGGAGGCCGCCGCCGCCTATACGGAAACCTTGCCGTTTACGGCCGATCCGCACGAAGTCGTGACGTACCGCGTGCGTCGGCATCTCCAATCACACTGAGCTGTCCAAATGACGTCTCGTCGTGAGTTTCTGCACACCGGGTTGCTCGCCACCGCCGGGGCCGCGTTCCTGCCACGCATGGTCGGCGGCACACCGGCGCAGCCCGCATCGGCCCCACTCACCTTCGATCTGCATACGCACCCGGGGATGTTCCCGAACCACGGGAAGCCGGGCTATGTGGTCGATTCATTTGCGGGGACCGTGCGCGGCATGAACACCGGGCACCTGTCGGGCGCGTTCTTCAGTCTGGTGGGTGATGCGCCGCTGATCGAGTCGACGCCCAAGGGGGTGCAGGTGCGTGGCGCGTACGCCGCCGGCGAGGCCCGCGCGGAGTATCCGCGCCAGCTGGCGCTGGTGAAGGCGCAGATTCGCGAGACGAATGCCTTTTTGGCGCTGCGCGCCGACGATCTGGTGCGCGCCCAGCGCGAACAGAAGGTGGCGGCCTTTCTGGCCTGCGAGGGCGGTGAGTTTGTGGACGGCGACCCGGAGCGCGTCGATCTCTTTCATGCCGACGGACTGCGCTCACTCCAGATCGTGCATTACGTACCCAGCGCCCTCGGCGATCTGCAGACGCAGCCCGCGCAGCACCACGGGCTGTCGGCGCTCGGGAAGGCGGTCGTGAAGCGCTGCAACGCGCGTCGGCTGCTCGTCGACGTGGCGCATGCGTCGTTCGAGACGGTACGGGATGTGGTATCGCTGACGACAGCGCCGATCATGCTGTCGCACAGTATCCTGAATCGCGGGGATCCCTCGCGCCTGCTCGCCGCGCGGTCCATTTCGGAGGAGCACGCCAAGTTGGTCGCCAGCACGGGGGGCGTCATCGGCGCGTGGCCGAGCGGCTACAACACGAGCTTCGAGGAGTTCGTCGACAACACGAAGCGGTTGATCGATGTCGTCGGCATCGATCACGTCGGGCTGGGCACCGATATGGACGGCAATCTCAATCCCGTCTTCAGCGCCTATACCCAACTCGCGCAGTGGGGGGACGCCCTGATGCAGCGCGGATTGCGGCGCGACGAGGTCAACAAGGTGCTCGGCGGCAATATGCTCCGGCTGCTGCGCACGGTGATCGGCTAGGCGTCGTCTCGGGCGGCGCGAAGGCCCTCGCCCAGCAGCGTGCACGCCACCACCGTGGTGATCAGCAGCGCTCCGGGGAGCAGGGCAATCCATGGGGCCACCAGGAGCCACTCGCGTCCGCCGGCAATCATGTTGCCCCAACTGGCGGCGGGAGGCTGCACACCGAGGCCCAGGAAACTGAGGCCACTTTCGAGCACGATCGCGTTGCCCACCCCGAGCGTCATGGCCACCGTCGCGCCCCCCAGCGCATTGGGCAGCACGTGGCGCAGCACGGTGCGCCAGGCGGGTACGCCCAGGGCGAGTGCGCCCTCCACGTAGGGCAACGGGCGCACGCCAAGCACCTCGGCGCGCACCAGGCGCATCACCGCCATCCAGCCGGTCACGCCGAGCACCACCACGACCGTGGAGACCCCCGGCCCCCACAGCGCCGCAATCACCAGCAGCAACACGAGGCGTGGCACGGCAAGCATCGTGTCGCCGAGCGCGGTCACCGCCCGGTCGATCAGGCCGCCCCGCCAGCCGGCGAGCGCGCCGAGCAACACACCGATCATCCCCGAGAGCACCGTCCCCGCCACACCTACCAGGAGCGACAGGCGCGCCCCGACCCAGAGGCGGAGCGCGAGATCACGCCCGAAGGCATCCGTCCCGAGCAGGTGAAAGACGCCGCGTCCATCGTGCGACAGGGGCGGCGTGAGTCGCGTGGCGAGGACATCCCCGATCGCTGCCTGCTCGGTCGGGGCGCGAAGGGGAACCACAATGGCGAGGGCGAGCATCAGCAGCAGCACGCCAACACCACCGGTGACGCGCCAGTCGCGCGCGCGCGACGCGCCGTTCACGAGGGGCTCCGGCGGCGCGGGTCCAGCCACCACAGGGCGACATCGGCGAGCAGGTTCGCACCGATCACGGTCGCGCCGTAGATGAGCGTGAGGCCCAGGACCACGGGATAGTCGCGGCCCGCGATCGCCGAGAGCAGGGCGCGACCGAGGCCGGGCCACGCAAACACCTGTTCCACAAACACCGAACCGGCCACGATGCCGGGGAGCGTGAGCCCAAAGAGCACGACCAGCGGCGTCAGCGCGGTGCGCAGGATGTAGCGCCACTCGACACGCGCCCGCGAGAGTCCGCGCGCGAACGCCGCCTGCACGGCCAGCGACCCACGCGCATCGCGCAGGGTTTCGCGGGCGTAACGGGCCACCCCGGCAGCGCCGGGGACCGTGAGCACCAGCAGCGGAAGCATGGCATGACGCCAGCGATCCGCGAGCGACGGATCAGCGCCCGCATCGGGCGATTGCATGCCGAACGCCGGGAGTCGCAACCACGCCGGGAGGCCGAGCCAGACCGCTCCCGATGTGAACAACGCGACCAGCGCGAGCGCCAGCCAGAAGCCCGGCGCTGCGAATAACACCGTGGCCAGTACCGAAGCGGTCCGATCGCCCAGCGTGCGGGCGCGGAGCGCCTGCCAACCGCCCAGCCCGATCCCGATTACGAAGCTGAGAAGGAGCGAGACGCCCCCAAGAAAGAGGGAGATCGGCAACGCGTCACCGATCACGTGCGTCACCGGCCGCGACGTCACCAGACTCGTGCCGAGATCCCCCCGCAGCACGGCACCGATCCACCGGCCATATTGCACACCGAGCGGTGCGTCGAGTCCGAGTCGCGCCCGCAACTCTGCCGCCTCGGCTGCCGTGGCAGTCGGGGCAATCAACAGCGTCGCCGGATCACCCGGCGCCAGATGGACCAGCGCGAAGGTGAGGGTGGTGACGAGCCAGAGCAGGACGAGCGCGTCCACGACGCGCAGCGAGACATGGCGCACGGAGGGATGATGCCCCGCGGAACCCCCGCGTCAACCCGTCGGCGCGTGCGGCGGGCCCTCCACGCGCTGCTGGCGGTGCTGCTGAGCGCCTGCCAGCCCAGCGCGCGCGCGCCGGGGACGGTCGTGATGGCGTCCGGTACCGATCTGGAATCGGGGAATCCGCTGGTCACCGTGCACACCCTGTCGCGGCAGGTGCAGCGGCATGCCCTGTTCGTCACGCTCGTTCGCCTCGACAGCCTGCTGCAGCCGGAGCCGTACTACGCGCGCGCCTGGACGTGGTCCCCGGACCATCGCGCGGTGACCTTCCACCTCGACAGCGCGCTGCGCTGGCACGATGGCGCGCCCACCACGGCGCGCGACGTGGCCTTCACCTACCGCATGGCGCGAGACTCGGCCTTGGGGTCGCCGCGCCGCGGTGAGGCCATGGCGATCGATTCCGTCGTCGCGACCGATGCGTACACCGTGCGCGTCGTGCTTGCGACGGCCCGGGCCACACTCCCGCCGGTGCTCGCCGAGCTGCCGCTGGTCCCCGCGCATCTGCTCGACTCGGTGCCAACCGCGCGGTGGCGGCAGCACCCGTTCGCCACCGCGCCCGTCGGCAACGGGCCGTTCCGCTTTGCGAGTCGGCTCGCCGGCCGGCAGTGGCGCTTTGTGCGCAATGCGGATTTCCCGGCGTCCATGGGTGGTCCGCCGGCGCTGCGTGCGCTGGTGGTTGCCGTGGTGGACGAAGCGGCCACCAAGTTCGCCGGCCTCGTGAGCGGCGAGCTGGATCTCGCGGGGGTCTCGCCGACCATGGCGCGTCTGGTGCAGCGCGATTCCACGCTCGCGCTCGAAACACCCCCCGCGCTCTTCTCCACGGTGCTGGCACTCAATACCACGCGCGCGCCGCTCAACGAAGCGCGGGTGCGTCAGGCCATCGCGTTGTGCCTCGATCGGGCGCGCATCGTCGCGGCGGCGGTGGCGGGATTCGGGACACCCGCGATCAGCAGTTTGCCGCCCGGGCTCCCGGTGTCACCGTCACCGGCCACCGAAACGGCAGCCGACCGCGCCGCCGCCAATCGACGGGCGGACAGCTTGCTGGATGCCGCTGGCTGGCTCCGCGGTCCCGACGGCGTGCGGGTGCGCGACGGGCGGCGCCTCTCGCTCGAACTGCTGACTGTCGGGAGTGGCGAGATGGCGATTGAGCAGCTGGTTCAGGCCGATCTCGCCGCCCGCGGCATTGGGCTCACGCTGCGCGTCTTGGAGCTCGCGACCTTCCTCTCAACGGTGCGCGCGCCGCAGAAGACCTTCGATCTGGCCATCACCGGGATTCCCGGCGACATCGCGCTGGGGCACCTTTCGGCCATGTTCAGCACGGAGCAGCGCGGCGGCGCCCTCGACTACACCGGCTTTCACGCGGCGTCGCTCGATACGGCCCTTGCCACGGCCCGCGGTGCGGCGCCCACCGAGGCCGCCGCGGCGTGGGCACGAGTCGATCAGCGGTTGCAAGCCGACGCCCCAGTCGTGTGGATCTACCACGCCCGGGGCGTGCAGGGGCGCTCGCGCGCGCTGCAGGGCGTGCGGATGGATCTGCGCGGTGAGCTGACCACCGTGGCGCGCTGGACGCGGCCATGAGTCTGCCGCTGGTGCAGGGCGCCAACGCGCTGCTGCCACTGGATCTGGAGCAGCGCCGTCGCGACACGGCACCGGGGACGTCGCTCGGCGCGTTGGCCGACGCGCTCGCCGCGGAACTGGTCCCGGTGAGCACCGCCGATCTGGACGCGATCATTCCGCGCCGGAAGGCGCGCCTGACGCGCGTCGGTGGGCGCTGCCCTCAGCACGGGATCTACCTCGAGTTCGATCCGTGGCAGCCGCATCGGCATCGCTGCCGGCTGTGCGCCGCCGACTACGTCGCACCCGAGCACGACGACTGGTGGGCCATGGGAGCGCAGCTGTGGGTGGCTGAACGGGCCGTGCATGCGGCCGCGTTGTATGCCCTACGTGGCGACACGTCCCACCGCGCGCTGGCCGAGCGCCTCCTCGCGGCGCTCGCCGAGCGGTATCCCACGTATCCCAATCAGGACAACGTGCTGGGGCCCACGCGGCCGTTCTTCAGCACGTATCTCGAGAGTTGTTGGCTGCTCAACATCTGTCAGGCGGTGTCGCTGCTCGAGCAGGTCGGTGCAAGCACCGTGGGTGGGACGGTCCGTGACGCGCTCATCGCGCCGAGTGCCGCGCTCATCGCGGGGTTTCACGAAGGGCGTTCCAATCGGCAGGTGTGGAATGGCACCGCGAGCTTGGTCGCCGCCGTCCTCCTCGGGGAGGCGAACGCCGCGCTCGACGCGCTGCATGGTCCGGATGCTGTGACCGCCTTGCTGCTGTCGGGCCTCGGCGCCGACGGCGGCTGGTACGAGGGCGAGAACTATCACCTCTTCGCGCATCGGGGCTTCTGGCATCTGGTGCAGGCCCTCACGGCGCAGGGCGTATCGCTCGAGGCGGAGGCAGCGCGGCGCTACGCGAACGGCTTCGCCTTCCCATTCTCGGGGCTCCTCCCCGACGAATGCTTTCCATCGCGCAAGGATTCGCAGTATCGCGTCTCTATCCGGCAATGGCGCATCGCCGAGTATCTGGAACTCGGCTACGCGGCTACGCGCGCACCCGTGCTGGCGGGGTTACTCACGCGCGTCTACGACGGGCGCATTGCCACGGTGAGTGATGCGCGCGCCCGCTCCACCGGTGAGGCCGAGCGCAACGAACCGGCCATGGCGCTTTCACGTGCCAGCCTGTCGTGGCGGGCGCTGCTCTTCGCGACGCCCGAGTCGGCACCGACCACGACATGGACGCCGGTGAGCGCCCGGCGGGAGCAGGAGGGGCTCGCGGTGTTGCGACGCGACCAGGCGCGGGTATTCGTCGGGCTCGAGGGGGGCGGTGACGCACGCGGTCACGGTCATCCCGACGCCCTGACGCTCACGCTCCAGGCCGAGCGCGCCCGTCTGCTCGAAGATCCCGGTACCGGCAGTTACGTCGACCGGTCGCTCTTCTGGTATCGCAGCACGCTGGCGCATCATGCGCCGCTCGTGAACGGGTCGTCGCAGCGCGCAGAACCGGCGGTCGTCCTCAATTTCGAGGAGCGCGGCGGTGCGGGGTGGATGCGCAAGCGGGTGCAGCTTGCGCCCGATGTGACGTGCACGCGCTCGGTGGTTGTCCTCGATGGATATCTCGTGGACGTGCTCGAATGGAGTGCGCCGCAGGCGGTGACGCTCACACTGCCGATCGGGGCCGCAGTCGCGCGCGACGCCATCGGCGGGCATGGCGCGTGGCGCCCGGCGGCGCCGCGCGGAGCCGGCGGCGAAGCGGACGGCTTCGACTTCCTGCACGCGCTGCACGAGGCACCGCTCACCGGTCGTCACGTGACGTGGGCGGCGGTCCAGGAAGGGCGGGCCGCGCATGCGTGGTACAGCGCCACGGGCACGCCGCTGGTGTTGCATGCCGCCTGTCCAGGCGCGCCCGGTCTCCCCGACACGACCCGGCTGCTACTCGAAGCGCACGGGGCATCCGGGCGCATCGTCGGTGTGTGGACGTGGGCAGCGCCCGACGACACGGCGGCCGTCGACACGGTCGCGCTGACACCCGACGACCCGATCGTGGCGGCGGTGACGACGCATTGCGGCACACGCGCAGAGCATGGCGCCGCCGAACACGGCTGGCATATCGCGCTGCACGCCGGTGGTGCGCGGAGCAGCATCGATCTCGAGGGGGCCGTGTCACCATGGCCACGGGCGGTGGCGCGCCCCGCCAACGCGACGTCGGTGCGCGTCCATGACGCCCCCATCGCGCTGGTGCTCGACCGCGCGCACTACCTGGCGACCGAAGAGCCGTATGGCGGCGAGAATGCCCCCACCGCCCAGATCCGGATCGAGCGCACCGCCGACGCGGTGCGCATGGCCGTGCGCGTGCAGACGGGGCATGCACTGGTGAGTGTGGGCGGCACCCCCGAAGCGCCGCCCGAGAATCCGTTGGATAACGAGCCGGTGGATGTGAACGCCGATTCGCTGCAGTGGTATCTGGGCGAGGCGGCCTCGGATCAGTGGGCGGCAGCGGGGCTCGCGGCACTCTTGCCCGATGGGCGGGTGCGGACCACGCCGCTGGTCACGCAGTGGTCGGTCACGCCGCTGGTGTCCGCGCGCGCGCACGCCGATGGCTGGCAGATGGAGCTCCGCTTTCCCCTTGCCGCGCTCCCCGACGGGCCGCTTCGCGTCTCCCTCACGATCAACGAGCGCCCGGCGTGGCGGGAGCGGCGGCGCGGCCAGCTGCGGATGGCCGGTGGCGGGTTCCGGCGGTACATCGCCGGTGCCCGCGAGGATGCGGCCGCCTGCCCGGACCTCCTGCGCTAGATTCCGGCCATGTCCGAGAGTCTTTTGCATCAGGTCACGGTCGTGCTATATGAGTCGCAGGACCCCATCAACATCGGCGGCGTCGTCCGCGCGATGAAGAACATGGGCGTCCGCGATCTGCGGCTCATCCGTCCCTGTCCGTACGATCCCAATCGCATCGAGCAGATCGCGCACGACACGCGCGATCTTGCCGAGCGCATTCAGCATTTCGAGACGATCGACGACGCCATCGCCGATTGCGTGTACGTGGTGGGTTTCTCCGGGCGCCCGCAGGCCACGCGCTGGGCGCGGCATACCCCACGGTCCGCCGCTGTGGAGCTGCTCGACCATGCGCCCGAAGGGCGCGTGGCCATCATGTTCGGCCGGGAAGATCACGGGCTGCCGAACGAAGCGATCGATCGGTGCCACGCCGTCGCCACGATTCCCACGACCGAGCACTTCTCGCTCAACGTGGCCCAGGCCTGCCTGCTGGCCCTGTACGAGTTGCATCTCCTCGCTGGCGACGCCACGCGGCGCCTGCAGAAGCCGCGCCACGACAAGGGCGCGCCCACCAAGGAGATGTTCGAACGGACGTTCGAGGACATGCGCCAGGCGCTCGACGCGATCGCCTACTTCAAGACGCGCAACGAAGAACTGATCATGCGCACCATGCGCTCGCTCGTCTTCCGCGCGCAGCCCGATCAGCGCGAACTGCTCATCCTGCGCACCGCGTCCATCGAGGTGTTGCGCACGATCGAGCGCGAGAGCCGCCTTGCCGTGGAGCGCGCGCTGCAGGCGGCGCCCACGGGCACGCCGGCGAGCGAGTAGCGACCGCATGACCGCCGAGTGGCGCGCCCGCGCCGCCCAGC
Source organism: Gemmatimonadaceae bacterium (assembly GCA_019752115.1). Lineage (NCBI taxonomy): Bacteria > Pseudomonadati > Gemmatimonadota > Gemmatimonadia > Gemmatimonadales > Gemmatimonadaceae > Gemmatimonadaceae bacterium. The sequence continues at coordinate 14,112 of JAIEMN010000053.1, read as the reverse complement.
ATATTCCCGGTGGCAGTTCCACCGGTAGCAAGCGCCCGGATGCGCTGTACGGCACGCGGGCCAACGACGGTGCCGTACCCACGCACTTTGAACGGGCGCAGGGGTGCACGCTCGAGACGCCCGATGGGCGGCGCTTCATCGATTGCGGGATGGCGCTGGGGGCCGTCGGGATCGGGTATGCCGATCCGCTGGTGACGCGCGCCGTGGTTGCTGCCGCGCAGGCCGGGAACGTGTCGGCACTGCCGCATCGCCTCGAGGTGGACGTGGCGGAGCGGTTGCAGGCGGTGATGCCGAGTGCGGAACAGGTCCGGTTTCTGCGCACCGGCGCCGAGGCGACTGCGGCGGCGGTGCGCATCGCCCGAACGCTCACCGGGCGCGAACGGGTCGTCGCGAGTGGCTACTTCGGATGGCTCGACTGGTGCAGCGACGCGCGCGGCGTCCCGGCGGCGGACCGGGCGCTCATCACGTGGACCCCGTTCGACGATCTGCTGGCGCTCGAACAGGCCGTGGAGCAGGGGCCCGCGCCGGCCGCGATCATCCTTGAACCGCTGGTGCACGATATCGCGAGCCATGCCTGGCTCACCGCCGCGCGTCGGTTGGCCGACCGCGTGGGCGCGGTCTTGATCTTCGATGAGATCAAGACCGCCTTTCGCGTACGGTCCGGTGGCGTCCAGGTGTATCACGACATTGCGCCCGATCTCACGACCATTGGCAAGGCGTTCGCGAACGGGTATCCGCTCGCGGCGGTCTGTGGTCGGCGCGAGGTGATGCGGGCGGCGACCGAGACCTGGATCTCCTCGACGGCCGCCACTGAAAGCACCGGATTGGCCGCGGCACAGGCGGTGCTCGACTGGCACACCCGCACCGATGTCTGCCAGCAGATGGCCATGGCCGGCAGTCGCCTGCAGGAGATCATCGGCGCGTCGCTGGTCGATGCGCCGTGGGTCGGTGTGCGGGTGGATGGACCGCCGATGATGTGGCGGCTCGTCGCCGACGTGGAGGAGCAACTCGACGCCCTCGTCGCCGCCGCGGCGCATCACGGGGTACTGCTCAAGCGCGGTGCCTATCAGTTCGGTGCCGTCGCGCACGACGAGGCGGCACTCGATGAGGTGGCGCGTGCCATGCCCGCCATCATGAACGCGCTCCGGCCCGGCCCGCGCCGGGTCCGCTGATTACCGGGTGAACCAGATGACCGAGCTCCCGACGCCTCCCGTGCTGCTGGGCGGTCCCGATCCGCTGATCGATCCGCATGCACACTTCCACACGCCGTACACCAACCGGGCCGATTGGGCGCGGTACAACGCGTCGCGGCTCACCGATGGCGCCCGGATCGGCATCCGGTGTCACGTCGCCTCCATTCTGGGCTCGTGGGGGCACACGTCGCCGACCTACTTCGCGTCGCCGGCCGATCAGACGCGCGCCAACGACTTTCTATACGATCTGGTGGAGGCGGCCGCGCCACGGGTGAAGGCCTTTGTGGCGGTGAATCCCAACTTCACTGCCCATGCGCTGGCCGAAATCGCGCGCGGCATGGCGCGAGGCGCGGTGGGAATCAAACTCGCCGCCGGCCGTCGGGCCGACGATGCACTGCTCGATGACATCGGCGCCGCCGCGGCGCAATACGGCGTGCCCGTGCTCCAGCACATCTGGCAGCATCGCCGCCGGGACTGGGGCAATCAGGATGCCTCGGATGGTGTGGAGCTCGCGCGTCTCGCGGCCCGCCACCCGACGGTCACGTTCATCCTCGCGCACATCGGCGGTGGGGGCGATTGGGCCCACACCAATCCGGCGGTCCTCGAGCACCCGAACATCGTCATGGATCTCTCCGGCAGCGGGATCGATCGGGGCATGATCGACGAAGCACTACGCTGGGTCGGCGCGTCGCGACTCCTTTGGGCCTCGGATCTCACCCTGTGCACCGGGCTCACCAAACTGCGCGCGCTCGCGTACACCGGTGCATCGGCCGACGAGATCGCTGACATGCGGTGGCGCAATGCCGTGCGGATCTTTCCGGCAGGAACGTTCGACGCGGCACTCCGCATGCCGTTCGCGGAGGTCGCGGCATGACCAGCGCGAGCGCCACGAGCCGAGATCCGCGTCCGGTGGATGTGACCACCTGGATCGGCGGCTATCCGTTCCGCGACATCCCGCATCCGGATCCTGAGGTCCTCGTGCGGGTGCTCGACCGCGAAGGCTTTGGCGGGGGATGGGTTGGCCATCTGCCGGGCGCGTTCCATCGCGATCCGGTGCCGTCCAACCGGACGTTGTACCAGGCGCTCGCGCCGCACCGGGCGTGGCTGCAACCGGCCCCCATGGTGCGTCCGGACTGGCCGCGCTGGCAGCCGATGCTGGCCACGGCCCGGGACGAGGGGGCGCCGGTCATCCGCGCCTACCCGACGCTCTGGGGCCTTGGCGGTGCCGGCGCCCTGAGCGACCTGGCCTACGCCTGCGGCGAGGCCGGCATCGTATTGCATCTCACGGTGCGCTTTGAGGATCTGCGCCAGCGTCATCACCTCGATACGGCCGGCGACCTGACCGCGGCCGTGGTTCGGCATCTCGCGCGCCTGCCGGAGTCCCGCTGCCATCTGGTCGTCGCCGGCGCGGGCCGAGAACTGCTGGAGGAGATCCACTGGGGGCTGACGACCGCCGAGCAGGCGCGGGTCTGGTATGACTGGCACTGGCTCTGGGGCCCGCCCGAAGACCACTTCGCGCACCTGCTCCGCACGGTGGGCGCCGAGCGGCTGGCGTGGAGCAGCTGGTGGCCGCTCCGTCTCACCCAGCAGGCCCGCGCGCTGGTCGATCTGCTCCCGGCCGATCTCACGAGCGATCCGCTGCCCTTCGCCGATGGGCGGTCGATTGCCGCGGTGGCGCAGGCGGCCGCGCCGGCGACGCGCTGACCCCCCGCAAAAATTTGCCGGGAACCACAGGACTTTCTGTCCGTTCTTGCTCTGGGCGCGAAGGTCCGTGACAGTACCAAGGACGTTGTACTAGTTGCACTTGCGTACAAATTCGGGGCTGGCGATACTTCGCGCTTGCAAAAAACGCGTTGACAGCGACTTACGAGGCTGAGACCGCTCGTTCCACCGGGTATGGGACTGAGTATGGCGCACCTCGGGCGTTTCGCCCCTCACGATGCCCCTCGCATCGCGTGTGTCGCCGTACAGCACGGCCCCTCACGCCTTCCCGGCCCCCAAGTCGATGACGGTCAAGAAGAAGTGGACGGTGATCCCCGGGTTCCTTGCACTCGCGGCGGCGGCAGGTCTCCTGTCGGCGTACAGCGGTGCGTCGACGTCGCAGGGTGCGCGCGTCGAGCAGCCCGTCAAGTTCGTCCATGCGCCTCACGTGGCGAAGGCAGGCATGAACTGCCTCTACTGCCACAGCGCCGCCAATAAGTCCCCTGATCCGGGCAACGCGTCGGTTTCGACGTGCATGGGCTGTCACCTCATCGTGAAGGGCCAGTCGGCCCAGATCAAGAAGGTGGCCGAGTACTACAACAAGGGACTGCCGATTCCGTGGAATCGCGTCCACAAGGTGCCGGACTACGTCCAGTTCCCGCACATGCGCCACGTCAATGCCGGGGTGACCTGCCAGACGTGCCATGGCAAGATCCAGGAGCAGGGCGCGCAGGGGCCGGACACGAACTACGTGCCCGTGCAGCAGGTGAACTCGCTCAACATGGGCTGGTGCATCAACTGTCACGTGAACGGCTACAAGCCGGCCGAAGGGGCGCGTCTCGCGGGCCAGAAGGTCACGCCCGAGCTCGAAGCGATGCCCGCGAAGAAGGCGCGTTATGACTGCGCCGTCTGCCACTACTGATCATCGACCCTCCATCACGATGAGCACAGAAGCGGGGACCGGCGTCAAGCGCCGCGAATTCCTCAAGATCCTCGGCGCCACGGGCGCCACGACGGCCGTGGTGGGCTGCTCCTCCGAAAAGGTGGGGAAGCTCATTCCGTACGTCGCGTCGCCGGACAACACCGTGCCCGGCGTGTCGCAGTACTACGCGACCACCTGCCGTGAATGCGCCACCGGCTGCGGCGTGCTCGCCGAAGTCCGCGATGGTCGCCCCATCAAGCTCGAAGGCAATCCTGAGCATCCGATGAACCGTGGCGCCATCTGCGCGACCGGTCTGTCGGCGGTGCAGGGGCTCTACAATCCCGATCGCTATCGCTCGCCGATGGTGCGCGAGGGCAATGCCCTCAAGCCCACGACGTGGGAAAAGGCGCTCGGGTTGCTCGCGCAGAAGCTGGGCGAGGTGAAGAGCAAGGGGCAGGCCGGCAACGTCGTGTTCGTGAATCAGCACGAGAGCGGCACGTTCCCGGGCTTCCTCGATGCGTGGCTTGGCGCGCAGGGCATGCCGGCGGCGCTCAGCGTCGACAGCACCGCGCCGCTCGCGACCATCGCCGCCAACCAGAAGGCGTACGGCGCCGCCTGGCCCGCCCTCGACTTTGGCGCGGCCAAGCTCGTCGTGAGCTTCGGCGCCGACTTCCTCGATGGCTGGGGCCATGGCGTGCCGCAGCAGCTCGACTGGGCCGATGCGCGCTCCAAGTACGACACCGCGCCGCGTCTGGTCTATGTCGGTGCGCGGCGCTCGCTCACCGGTCTCAACGCCGATCAGTGGATCGCGGCGAAGCCGGGCAGCGAGATGGCCATCTGCAACTTCCTGAACGGCACGGGCGACGCGAAGACGGCGTCCGATGCGTCGGGCGTGCCGGCCGCCACGATCGAGGCGCTGGCCGCCGCGATCAAGGCCGCGGGTTCGGGGGTGATGGCGATCTGTGGCGTGACCGGCGCCGACGCCGTGGAGTGCGGCGTGATGGTGGCCGACATCAACAAGAAGGCGGGCTCGGTCGGCACCACGATCAAGCCGGCGGCGGGCCATCAGGGGTACAACGGCCTGTCGTCGTACGCCGATCTGGCGGCGGCGGTGCAGAAGATGGGCGCCGGCAGCGTGCCCCTCGCGTTCGTGCGCGGCGCCAACCCGGCGCACACGATGCCCAAGTCGGCGGGCTTCGCGGCGGCGTTTGCGAAGGTCGGCTTCAAGGTTTCCTTCTCGCAGGTCCCCGACGAAACGTCGCAGCTCTGCGACCTCGTCCTCCCCGACAACCACTGGCTCGAGAGCTGGGGTGACGCGGTGACGACGAGCGGCCAGCTCGGCCTGCAGCAGCCGACGCTTGAGCCGGTGTTCGATACGAAGGCCACGACCGATGTGCTCATCGAGCTGGCCAAGAAGGATCAGGCGCTGGCGGCGAAGTACAACGTCGCCGACTACCGCACCTGGTACATCAGCAAGTTCCCGGGCGGCGGCGCGGCATATGCCAAGGCGCTGACGCAGGCCACCGTGAGCGGCGCGCCGCTCATGGCCACCACGGCCCGCACGCTGAGCGCCACCGCGGCGCCGGCGCCCGCCGGTCAGGGCGACTTCTTCGTCCACGTCTCGTTCAGCCCCACGCTGGGCGACGGCACGGGCGCGAACAAGCCGTGGCTCCAGGAACTCCCGGATCCCGTCACGAAGATCTGCTGGCAGTCGTGGGTGGAAGTGCACCCGTCGACCGCCAAGAAGCTCGGTATCAAGGAAGGCACGCACCTCACGGTGGAGACGGCGGCGGGCAAGATCACCGCGCCGGCCTACATCTACATGGGCGTGCGTCCGGACACGGTCGCGGTGTCGCTCGGCCAGGGTCACACGGCGTACGGCCGCTTCGCGCAGAACATCGGCGTGAACGCGTACGACCTCGTGCCGGCTGGATTCGATGCGGCGGGTGGTCTCATCCTCGGTGGCCTCAAGGGCAAGGTCACGGTGAGCGAAGACAGCTCGCCGCTGGTCACGACCGAAGGCTCGGCGCGTCAGCACGGCCGCGGTATCGGTCAGGCGATTCCGATCGGGGTGCTCCTCGGCACTGAAAAGGAAGAGGAAGAGCACGAGCACGCGATTCCGGGCCTGCCGTCGCAGGACTTCCAGACGGGCCTCAAGTCGCCGGTGGCCGCCGACGCGCAGGGTGAGTTCGCGAACCCGGAAGCGAAGGACAAGGGCATGTACGCCCCCGACCACGTGCAGAAGATGGAGAAGCGCCGCTGGGCGATGACCATCGACCTCGCGCGCTGCACCGGGTGCTCGGCCTGCGTCACGGCCTGCTACAGCGAGAACAACATCCCGACGGTTGGCGCCCCGTACCAGGGTCGCGCCCTCAGCCCCACGCAGTGGGATGAGCGTCCGGGTGCGAACATCATCAAGGGCCGCGAAATGTCGTGGCTCCGCCTCGAGCGCTACTACGAAGGCAACGAGAACACGGAGAACGAGTTCTCGCCCGACTTCGACACGCGCTTCGTGCCGATGATGTGTCAGCATTGCGGCAACGCGCCCTGCGAGCCGGTGTGCCCCGTGTACGCCACGTATCACTCGCCGGACGGCCTCAACGTGCAGGTCTACAACCGCTGCGTCGGCACGCGCTACTGCAGCAACAACTGCCCGTACAAGGTCCGCTACTTCAACTGGTTCGGCTACGGTGAGCCGGCCCGCCGCCAGTACGCGTGGCCGGAGCCGATGCACTGGTCGCTCAATCCCGACGTCACCGTGCGTGGCAAGGGCGTCATGGAGAAGTGTACGTTCTGCGTGCAGCGCATCCGTGAAGCCGAGCACCGTGCGCGCGCCGAAGGGCGTGAGGTCAATGCCGACGAGTTCACGACAGCCTGCGCGCAGGCCTGTCCGTCGCGCGCCATCGTCTTCGGTGACGCGGCCGACGAGAACTGGACGGTCGCAAAGCTCGCCTATGACCGCCGCGCCTACCACGTGTTCGAGGAGCTGAACACGTACACGGCCGTGGTCTATCTCAAGAAGGTCAACTATCCGGCGCCGGCTGCACCGGCGAAGGCCTGAGGACAGCGCGCATGGCATCCGTCGCACATCCGGTGCGGGAGGGGATCCGTGGGCCGAACATCGCGTCGGCCGACGTCCAGCTTCCGGCAGTCCGTGATTACGAGCAGGTCGATCGCGATATCATCGCGACGCTCGGCTTTACCAAGAAGTGGTTCCTGGGCCTGAGCATCGCGGTCATCGCGATGCTCTGCGGCGCCTCGGCCTGGATGTACCAGATCTATTGGGGGCTGGGTCAGGCCGGTTACGAACCGCCGGTGATGTGGGGTAACTACATCATCACGTTCGTTTTCTGGGTCGGTATCGGCCACGCCGGTACGCTCATCTCGGCGATTCTGTACCTCTTCCGCGCCGGCTTCCGTACCTCGATCTACCGCGCCGCTGAGGCGATGACGGTGTTCGCGGTTATGACGGCCGGTCTGTTCCCGATCATTCACATCGGGCGCCCGTGGAAGTTCTTCTGGTTGCTCCCGTATCCGAACTGGCGTCTGCTGTTCCCGAACTTCAAGTCGCCGCTCGTGTGGGACGTCTTTGCCATCTCGACGTACCTCACGATCTCCACGACGTTCTTGTTCATCGGCTTGATCCCCGACTTCGCGGTGCTCCGCGACAAGGAGACCAACCCGACGCGCAAGCGGATCTACAGCATCCTCTCGCTCGGCTGGCGCAACAGCGATCGCGAATGGCGTCACTTCGCGAAGGCGTACCTGTTCCTCGCCGCCTTCTCGACGCCGCTCGTGCTCTCCGTGCACTCGGTCGTTAGCTTCGACTTCGCCATGGCGCTCACGCCGGGCTGGCACGCCTCGATCTTCCCGCCGTACTTCGTCGCCGGCGCCATCTTCTCCGGCTTCGCCATGGTGTGGACCATCGCGATCCCGATGCGGAAGTGGTTCAAGCTCGAGCACTACATCACGCTCAACCACCTCGACGCCACGGCCAAGGTCGTGCTCTTCACCTCGATGGTGGTCGGCTGCGCGTACCTGATTGAGTTCTTCATCGCCTGGTACAGCGGTGTCCGTCCGGAGCAGGAGTTCTTCTGGAACCGCGTGTTCGGCCAGTGGTGGTGGGCCGCGTGGATCATGCTCCTGTGCAACATGGCGCTGCCCATGTCGCTCTGGTCGCAGAAGCTCCGCCGCAATCCGACGTGGCTGTTCGTCCTGTCGCTGTTCATCAACCTCGGCATGTGGTTCGAGCGCTTCGTCATCGTGGTGCCGTCGCTCTCCCACGAGTTCGAGCCGTGGCAGTGGGGCAGCTACACGCCCAGCTGGATTGACATGGCGTTCCTCGTTGGCTCGTTCGGCTGGTTCTTCATGTGGTTCCTGCTCTTCGTGAAGCAGATGCCCGTGATGGCCATCATGGAGCTCAAGGAAATCGTCATCCCACGCACCAAGCACGCGCATCATGGGCATGGCGTGGATACGGCCGGCCACCACATGCCGTACGGGATCGAAACGCCGGGGGAGAACGACTGATGCAAGGTGTACTCGGTGTATTCCATCACCTCGACACGACCGTTGAGGCGATCGAGGACCTCAAGAAGAAGCGGTTGGGCGATGTCACGGTGTACTCGCCCACCATCCGCCATGAGCTGGAGGATGCCATCGCGGCGCCCGTCAGCGTGGTCCGCCGCTTCACGCTCATCGGCGGTCTCCTCGGCGTGAGCTTCGGCTACTGGGTCGCGGTGTGGTCGTCGAACTACTGGCCGCTGGTCACCGGCGGCAAGGCGATCGCCTCCTGGATCCCGTACACGATCATCGGCTTCGAGGTGATGGTGCTCGTCGGCGCCCTCTCCACGGTGGCCGGCATGTTCATCAACTCGCGCGTCCCGCGTCTCACCAGCACGACCGGGTACGACGACCGCTTCTCCGCCGGGCACTTCGGCGTCTTCGTCGCCTGCGACGCGAACACCGCGTCGAAGGCCGAGGAACTCCTGCGCCAGCACGGCGCGGAGGAGGTGCGGCGTGAAGCGTAAGCCTGCATCCACTTCTGTCATGATGCCTGCCGTGTCCCGCGCCCTGCGCGCGGCGGCGGTGGTCACGCTGCCGGTCGCCTTCGGCGCCTGCTCGTGGTTCACCGACTTCAAGCGCCAGCCTTCGATCGAGCCGTGGGAACCGGTGTCGCAGAGCGATGCCGACTCCACCACGCCGCCGCGCGGGCAGCCGAAGTACAGTGTGCCCATTCAGGGCGTCACGGTGGCGGCCTGGCAGATCGGCTATCAGCCGCTCCCCACGGTCATCGACTCCTTCACGCCGATCCCGAACCCGACGCCCAGCTCGGAGGCGTCGCTCGCGAATGGCAAGAAGTACTACCAGATCAACTGCGCCGTCTGCCACGGCGCGGCGGGTGATGCCAACGGTGGCCTGAAGAAGGTCAATCCGGCCTACGGCTTCGCGCCGAGCCTGATGACGGAGTCGGCGAAGGGTCGCTCCGACGGCTACATCTGGGGCGTGATGCGCAATGGCCGCGGCGTCATGCCGAGCTACAACCGCATCGAAGAGCACGATCGCTGGGATGTCGTGAACTACGTGCGCGCGCTGCAGAAGGGCACGGCCGACACGACGCTCATCGGGTACCCGGGCCAGAACGGCACCACGGTGCCGGGGCCGACGCTCACCGCGCCGACCAAGCCGGCCCCGTACCTCAAGCCCACGCAGCAGCCCACCCCGGGGTCGCCGAACATCAATTCCGGCACCTTCAAGGGGCTCAACGAGCGCGACAAGATGCGCGAACTCCATGGCTCGTCGCACGAAGCCAAGGGTGGCGCTGAGAGCAAGGAGAAGCACGAGTGAGCCAGCACTACCACTACCCGTCGCGCGAGGAATTCGCCAAGCGCCTGCAGGGCAAGACGGTGCCGGGCGGCATCAAGACCGCCGCCCTCATCGCTGCCCTTGTCGGTCTCGGCGTGTTCATCATGGGGCTCTTCTCGAACCCCGATCGCGCCTGGCAGGCGCTCCAGTACAACTGGACGTACTTCGCCGTCATCTCCACCGCTGGCGCCGCGTTCGCGTCGGTCCAGCGCATCGTGACGGCGCGCTGGTCGCGTCCGATCGTCCGCTTCGCCGAGGGCTTCTACGCCTTCGTGCCGGTGGCGTTCATCATCCTGGTCGCCATGCTGCTCTTCAGCGGCGATCACATCTACACCTTCCGCGGCCGTGAGGCGATCCCGTCGGCGGAGAAGGCCACCTACCTCAGCAACGGCTTCTTCGTGCTGCGTGGCCTCTTCTTCTTCGGCGCCATCACGATCCTGCAGGGCCTGTTCGTCTGGAACTCCGTCAAGATGGATGTGGCGGTGTTGCCGGAAGGCGGCGCCAAGTGGGCGGCGGGGCTGCGCGCCAAGATGCGCGCCGCCTGGTCGGGCGATGAGCGTCGCGAGCTGCACAACCAGCACTCCACGCAGGGGAAGCTCGCCGTCGCGGTGTGCATGGCGTTCGTGATCGGCTGGTGCTTCATGGCGTGGGACTACTCCATGAGCATCTCGCTGCACTTCCAGCAGACGATGTACGCCTGGATTGTCTTCATGACCGGGTGGGTCAACATGGTCATGCTGCTGTCGCTCCTCACCATGTGGTGGCGCAATCAGCTCGACATGAAGGACGTGGCGACCATGGACCAGCTGTGGGACCTGGGCAAGCTCGGCTTCGCCTTCACGGCGTTCGTCGGCTACATCAGCTTCTCGCAGTACCTGGTGATCTGGTACGGCAACATGCCGGAAGAAACGCACTTCTATCGCCTGCGGCTCTCGGGCGTGTGGAAGCCGGTCACGCAGCTCATCCCGATCTTCGGCTTCGTGCTGCCGTTCTTCGGCCTGATCTCGAAGGCCGCCAAGATGTATCTGCCGACGTTCGTGCTCTTCGCGATCTGCAGCCTGATCGGCGTGTACCTCCACCGCTACATCGAGATCTACCCGAGCATCTACGGTGAGGCCACCAGCCTCCCGTTCGGGCTCCAGGAGATCGGTACCACGATCGGCTTCATCGGTCTCTGGGCGTTCTGCTACTTCAGCTTCATGGATGCCTTCCCGAAGATGCGCGTGTTCATGATGACGACGCCCTACCGCGACGAAGTGCAGGTCCCGGTGGACGTGAAGACGATGGAACCGCTGCCCGCCCACGAGTAGTCGGCTTCGCAGGACAGCGTTCGAGGTTCGGGACAACCCACGAAGATCATCGCGATCTTCGTGGGTTGTCTTGCTTCAGCCCCCCTTCCGCATGACACTCGACGATCAGGTCGCACGGCTCTTCGACGACAATGAGTCGACCGCCATCGGCTCCGGCTGGTTGAGCGGTACGGTCTCGGTCTTTCTGGGGGCGCTCTCAATCGGCGCGGTCGCGTGCTTCTACTGGCCGGCGCTGCTGACGAGCCCCGACGTGCGGGCCATGTTGCCAATGCCCGCCGTTCGCACGCTGCTGCAGGTGGTCATCGGTCTCGCCTTTCTCTTCGGACTGATCAGCGCCCTCTTGCGCCAGCGAAAAGTGCTCGGCCTGACCGGCATGGGCTGCGCGCTGATCGCGGGGCTCGCCGGAGGGGGCAACATTCCGGTGGATGGCGCGGTGCCCAAGGTGCCCGTGTATCTCGGGCTCGATTGGTTTCTCCTCAACATCCTGCTGCTCGCGGTGCTGTTCATCCCGCTCGAGCGCCTCTGGCCGCTGCGCCCGCAGTCGGTCTTTCGGCCCCAGTGGACCACGGATGTGCTCTACTTCTTCGTGAGCCATCTGCTGGTGCAGCTCTCCACGCTGCTCACGCTCATGCCATCGCAGGTGCTCTTCGCATGGGCGGTGCATCCCGCCGTTCAGGGCGCCATACGGTCACAGCCGGGCGCGCTGCAGTTTCTCGAATGCGCCATCGTGGCCGACCTCGCCGAATACACGGTGCATCGGATCTTTCACACCACGCGGTGGCTGTGGCCCTTTCATGCCGTGCACCATTCCTCGACCAGCATGGACTGGATTGCGGGCTCTCGGTTGCACGTGCTCGATGTCGTCCTCACTCGCGGCATCACGTTCGTGCCGCTGTTCGTGCTCGGTTTCGACACCGGCCCGCTCTACGCGTACCTCGTCTTTGTCTCGGTCCACGCGGTGTTCATTCACGCCAACGTGTCGTGGCGCTTTCCGCGCTGGGTCGAAGCGTGCGTCGTCACGCCGCGCTTCCACCACTGGCATCACGCGATTGAACACGAAGCGATCGATCGCAACTTCGCCGTGCACTTTCCCTGGATCGATCGCTTCTTTGGGACCTACTATGGCCCCGACGGCCAGTGGCCGAGCGGGTATGGCATTGAGGGCCATCCGGTGCCGGATGGATTCGGCCGGCAGCTCGTGTATCCCCTGCGACCGCCGCGCTCGCAGCCGTAGCCGGTCAGCGAGTCACGGCGGTCCGCCCTCGTCAGAAGTCCGCCAATCCGGCGTCATCTGTCTGGTCCCCGCCGGTGACCTGGGTGGAGGCGAAGACATCTGCACGGCGTCCGGACGCGGCCATCACGGGCAGGCGGTCGCCGCGCGCGGCGCGCCCACTCGAAGCCGCCATACGTCGCGGCGGTGTGGTCGCCTGCGCCTTGCCGCCGCGCGCCGCTGAGGCGGCAAGCCGGGCCGTGCTGCCCGGCGAGGTATTCGTAATCTCGAACTCGGCGACCATTGCCCGGAGCTGCCCCGATTGGCCCGCCAGCTCCTCGGATGCGCTCGCCGACTCCTCGGCATTGGCTGCGACCTGTTGCGTGACCTCGTTGAGCTCGGTGACGGCGCGGTTGATCTGGCGCACGCCCTCACTCTGCTGCTCGCCGGCGCTCGCGATATGCGACACGGCCTCGTTGACCTGGCGTACCTGATGGTTGATCTCGTGCAGGCGCTGCAGGACCTCGCTGTTGAGCGCGACGCCCCGTTGCGTGTTGGACACGGAATCCTCGATGAGGGCCGTCGTATTCTTGGCCGCTTCGGCGCTGCGGATGGCAAGGCTCCGGACCTCCTCGGCCACGACCGCAAACCCCTTTCCGGCATCGCCGGCACGCGCGGCTTCCACCGCGGCGTTCAGGGCGAGCAGGTTCGTCTGGAACGCGATTTCATCAATGGTCTTGACGATGCGGGCGGTCTGGTCGCTGGACTGCTTGATCTTGTCGATCGCGTCGGTCAACCGCTCCATGCTCGCGGTTCCCTGCGCGACGGAGTCGCGCGTGCTCTCGGCCAGCGCCCGCGCGTCCCGGGCGCTATGCGCCGTCTGCACGGTGGACGACGTCATCTCCTGAAGGCTGCCGGAGATCTGCTCCAGCGCCGCGGCCTGCTCCGACGAGCCTTGGGCCAGTGCCTGACTGCCGGAGGCGATCTGCTCGCCAGCCGATGCGACCTGCTCGGCGGCGAGGTTCACCTGCAGCATTGCCTGGTTGAGCGTATCTGCGGCGGTATTGATGCTGTGCTTGATCAGGGCGAAGTCGCCGGCATAATCGCCGTTCATGCGAACGGTGAGATTTCGCGCCGCGATCTTCTCCAACACGCTGGACGCTTCCGTGATCGGCTGCACCACCGCGTCGAGCGTGTCGTTGATCCCCTGCACGAGTTCGCGATAGGCACCGGTGAACTTCGTCGCCTCGCCGCGCGTGTTGAGGCGGCCAGCCTTCGCCGCAATGACCAGGGCGCTGGTCTCGCTGATCATCCCGTGAATGGCCGAGCGGAGCGCAATGAACGCCTGGCCGAGGGTATCCTTGTCGCTCCGCGCCTGCATCTGTACCGACAGATCGCCGGCGCTGATCGCGGCCGCGCCCTGCGCCATGCGCTGCTGCGCGTGCACCATGTCCGTGAACGACCGCGCCAGATCGCCGATTTCATCGCGGCTGGCGACATCAACGGTAATGTCGAGCTCACCCCGCGCGAGTGCTTGTGAGGCGGTTGTCAGGGCAGTGACCGGGCGAGCAATCATCCGGGCGACCAACACGGCCATGACAAGTCCCAGCAGCACGCTGCCGACGATGATCGCGATCAGCGTCCAGCGGCTGTTGGCATAGACCACGTCGCCGTATGCGCTCGCGTCTTGCCCTCCCTTCCGATTCAGGTCGACCAGCGAATCGAGTTCAAGGGAGGCTTGATCGAAGAGCGCCCGACCTGTGCCGGCGAGCAGTGCGCGAGCTTCGTCCGTGCGATTGGCGCGTGACAGCGGCTGTACCTGGTTCCACACGGCCTGAAGCGCCCCGGGTTTGATGGAGGCTCCCCGCTTTGAGAGATTGGGAGCATGGCACGAGACAAAGGGATTGGTCG
>JAIEMN010000052.1 GCA_019752115.1 Gemmatimonadaceae bacterium | reverse complement strand
CTAGCCGTTCCCCCCACAAAGAAAACAAAGCACACACCGTCACTGGCCGACACGAGCCCCACCGACATAACGCCAAGTTCTGCCGCGGGGCCTGATAACAATGCGACAGGCGAACGCAGTGAGCCAGTCGCCCTCCTTGCAACAGCCTCGCCGGCAGCAGCGTCTCGTTAGGGCGCAACGGCGCAGCGGACGCCGCGGCCTAGGGCTGCGTTGAGCGCGACAACCGGCGGAAGACGGCCGCCACCGCCTGCACCGCGGTGTCGGCCGCGGTCGCTGGCGGCGTTGTCCTCCGGATCACTGACGCCCGGTACTCGGGACCGCGGCGTAGTTCGATGACGTATGTGTAGCCGTCCGTCGAAAGCAGATGACTCGGCACGCTAGTCGGCAGCCTGTCGACACCGGCGCGCAGCGCATCCCTCCAGAGCGACTCGAGCGGTAAACGAGCTCGTATCGACACTAGCGACACCGTGTCATCGGAGATGACCCGCCAGCCGTACGTACCCGGCGGGGCTTCCGCCTCGCCAGCATTTTGCTCTGCGCACCGAGCACGCGCGAGACGCCGATAGCCGATTTCGCTGGGAGCAGAGAGCGTGTCGCCGACGGGAATCGGAAGACTGTACGAGCACTTCACGATCCTCGTGTGCCACGCGCGCCACCGACCTTTCTCGCGCCGCACCACGAGGCCCCACACCCCGCCAAGGCCGTAGCCCTCCCAGAGACGCATCTCAATGTCCTCTCGGCCCATCGCGCGCACCACGAGTTCGCCGAGCGGAGACTCCCGTCCCCAGCCCTGCGTTATCTGGAGTAGGTAGTTGCCCGTGTCTGCCACGACCCGTGTCGCTTGTGCTTGCGCACCATGTGCGATCAAGAGCGAGAGGGAGACTAGCAGCTTGGGTATGCGCATTTGCATAAATAGGGTCGCCCTAACGCCAAGTTCTGCCGCGGGGCCTCATAACAATGCGACAGGCGAACGCAGTCAGCCAGTCGCGCTCCGTGATCAGCCCCGTCGGCAGCAGCGACCCGTTACATGTCTCGCATCGGCGCCCTCGCGGCACGCGCGCTCGGCATCGTGGCGGTACCCAAGGTCGCGACGATACTGACCAGCAACAGATCTCGCGCGATCTGCCAAAGGTAAGGTATGGCGAGCTCAGGCGAACGCATCGGCAACACGGCCGTGCGTTGACCAACTGTCGACTCCCACGTCAGCAGTCCGAGCAGGGCAAGAGTCGAGAGCCGCAGGGGCCACGACATCGTCTTCGCCGTTCGTAGAAACAACCCGGCGCCGACGCCCACCACACCTATCTCAAGGAGCATGGCAAGTTGCGGCGACGACCGCCAGAGCCCTAAACCGCTTGTGGCTGGGCCATCCGCGAATATGAGAATCCCACCGGGGTCGACGCACCAGTCGCACACGAGATGCAACAGCAGGGCGCCGGCAAGCGCTGCGATCCAGGCGCCGGCGTGCACCTGCCGGACGGCTAGCCACACGCCGAAGATGACCAGCAGCGTGACGCCACCAGTCAACAGCGCGCCGTGCGAGTAGGGCGCGAGGATCTGCCACTCGGCGTACGGGGCGCCAATCGGCGCTTCGATTCGCTCAACACCCCTTCGCATGAGCAGCGCGAACGCGAGATCTGGTACCATGCCAGCCATGAGGAGCGCGACGACCGGCACGCGAGGCGCAGCTGCTTTGCATCCGAGGCTCGCCGCAAAGTGCGCCGCATACATCCGGTAGGCTCCGACTCAATGGTGAATAGACATGTAACGCCAAGCTCTGCCGCGGGGCCTCATAACAATGTGGCAGGCCCGCGCAGCGGGCCAGCCACCCTCCTTGAACAGCCCCGTCGGCAGCAGCGACCCGTTAGAGCGAGGGTGACCGACGTTCTTGCGCCACCACGTTTTTCAGACGCTCGCTTGCTGCTACGCTAATCAGCACTACTCCGAGCTTGCGAGCGCCACACGGGCTAGCGCTTGAGTCACGGTGCGATGGGCATAGAAGTCTCGCTGTTTGAGCTCCGCAAGGACCGCTGGCGTGAAGACATCGGAATCCGACGCCTCAAACACGAACACGGACGCGTTCGGAAGGCGGTCGCCCCCCTGCACCCAGCCGATGCGCGTGCCAAGCTGGAGCGTCAGCGCCTCGGCGTAGAAGCAGCCACTTAGGCAATCCAACGGCTCGCCGTAGTAGACGCGGTAAAGCGCTGCCTGCTGTCCCGCGGAGAGCGGGACGCGCACCACGCGCCGGACCATCAAGGTGCTGTCGGCGGCGAGGAAGGTGCGTACCGTCGTCGGCGCATCCGAGAGCGGATCCGTGGGGCTGTCGCCACACGCGGACGACGAGAGCAGCGCGACGGCCACTATCAAGTATCGAAGCCTCATTGGTACATCCTCCTCGCTGACGGACTCATGTTACTGACCTCTTCAATGCACGCGGAGTTTTCGAAAACTTCGTACACCCAGAGCCGCTCTAACGCCAAGCTCTGCCGCGGGGCCTCATAACAGTGTGGCAGGCCCGCGCAGCGGGCCAGCCACCCTCCTTGATCAGCCCCGTCGGCAGCAGCGACCCGTTATGCACGACGAAGGAATGATCGGCCAAGACTATGCTACATGAATGGTTTCACCATCACGAAGTTGGAGTCGGTTACAAAGAAAGTCGCACCGCTATACTGGTCGAAGACCGCGACGGCGAGCGAATAGCGGTTTGAGCTCATTCGGACGAGCAGACCGCCTCGTACGTAGGTGGCCATATCGGCGTAGTCCGGCCCCAACGTACTATAGTGCGCCTTCCACGCAGTGATCGCACGTCGACATTTCGTGGTATCGGTGACCACGACAAGGTCGCCGATCTTGACGCCGACGATGCCGAGTTCCTTGCGCATGGGAGCAAAGTGCTCGCCCGTTTCGCCGGAATCTGCAAGCACCGCTCTGAACCGCGCGAAGGCCAGCTCATCGTACCCTTCCCCGTCGATCTGACACGGCGACTTGGTCTGGCGGTCAGCGGAACCATGTAAATCGAACCCAATTGTCCAGCAGAGGAGCGGTCCCAGAATGATGGGGACAAGGGCGCGAATCATGAGCACCTCATCGAGACGGAAACGCCAGAGGACATTCGAGAGAGGTACAGTTCGAGACCAAGTCGTTCAGGCCGACCTGCATAACGCCCAGCTCTACTGCGGCGCCTCCCACAAATTGCGCGCGAAGCGCGCCACCAGCCAGCGCCGTCAGTAGCAGCGACGTGTTATGACGTGTGACGAACTGTGTACGGGTGGCCCGCGCGTGATCGCGCGGCCGCACCGGACTGCCCATACGCCGACCTAACCGCTGCACCGGACCGCGGCCGCGAAGAAGCCCGTGGGCCATCCCCCATCACGGGCGCGTCCGAGGCGGCGGTCGCCCAGGCCGGACTAGCCGTTCCCCCCACAAAGAAAACAAAGCACACACCGTCACTGGCCGACACGAGCCCCACCGACATAACGCCAAGCTCTGCCGCGGGGCCTCATAACAATGCGACAGGCGAACGCAGTGAGCCAGTCGCCGACCTTGAAACAGCCCCGTCGGCAGCAGCGACCCGTTCGGCGGCGAAAGTTGACTCACACCGGCCGCCGATTCGGAATCGGTGACGGCGAATGTTCAGCTGCGGATTCTCGCGGATCACGCCACGTTCCCTCGCCCAGCAGCTCGGGTGCGTGACTCACGGACGAAAGCTCCTGGGGATCGGACCCTCGCAGTGCCGGCTCGCCTGGAATTCCCCTTGCGAGCCATATGGCTCCGATCACACTGAACGCCGCTTGCAGCACGACTGCAATCCGTCGCCCCTCACTGGCGTCAGGGTGAGCGGAGAGGAGCCAATTGGCGGCTTGTGCAGCCAGACCGATGAGAAGACCGGCGGCCAGCCCACGCATGAAGATCTGTCGACGCGTCATTCAGGCCTCGGATTGCAATGCGTGTCGAGCACGACTGGGGGAAGGATTTGAACCACACCGTCGAAAGCTTGACCCATGGATCAGCCTCTCGCCAGCACCACGCGCGACAGTTCAGCGGTACCTGCGTTTTCTAAAGCTCGCGCTGGAGCACGTTCAGACCGCTGCCTGCCGAACGCCAAGCTCTGCCGCGGGGCCTGATAACAATGCGACAGGCGAACGTAGTGAGCCAGTCGCGCTCCTTGATCAGCCCCGTCGGCAGCAGCGACCCGTTATGCCGCGCCGCGCCGTTTCGGACGATGCAAGGCCTCAACGACCGCCGCAGGATTGTGCGCTGCGACTTGCAGCAACGCGAGCGCGGGACCATCGGGTACGCGGCGGCCTTGCTCCCAGTTCCGGAGCGTGGCCACACTCACGCCGATCATCAGGGCGAACTCTGCCTGCGACTGCCCGAGGTCGGCGCGCACCGCTTTGACATCGGTCGGCTTGAACGCGCGAGAGCGCGACGGCTTCCGTTCGCCGCGATGGATCGCTCCCGCCTGGCGCACGCTCTCCAGCAACTCGTTGAATGCGTCGGCCTTCACTTGAACTCCTCGCGCACGACTCGAGCGAGTGTACGCAGCTGTGTTGGGGTGAGATCCCCCTGCTCGTTCTTCGCGTAGAGGTACAGCATGTAGCAGACGCCGTCCGCGGCCGCCCAGTAGTAGATGGTGCGCACACCGCCACGCTTCCCACGCCCTTCGGCGCCCCAGCGGAGCTTGCGTAGCCCACCGCCACCCGGGATCAGCGCCCCCTGCTCCGGGCGCAGGTACAAAGCCGCCTGCAGCGCGCGATACTGCTCGTCATCGAGATGCCGGCGGAGGGCCGCCGTGAAGATGGGCGTCTCGACGAAGCGCATAAAGAACTATACGCCATTGGCGTACTTTTCGCCAGAGGCGACCCTTCTCATTGGCCCACCGGCATAACGTTTGCTTCTGCTGCGAGTGCTCCCATAAAATGCGGTTGTGGGGCCGCTGCATTCCTTCCATAAAGTGGAGCAGCGGCCCCACAACCGCTACCAACCCCGCGCTTGTCGGCAGCAAGCGTCGTTATGCGGCGCCATTGCTGAGCGCGCGGCGTGAGCGCCCTTGACTCTATACC
>JAIEMN010000051.1 GCA_019752115.1 Gemmatimonadaceae bacterium | reverse complement strand
CCGCGTGGAGCTCAAAACATGGCCCAGTGTCACCCATCATCCCGGTCTCGGTGTCACCCATCATCCCGGTCTGAACACTCACCTCTCATCTTGCGGCTCTCGCGTCGGATCATCGCCCGACGTATCCTCACCCCATGCGCCCCTCCCTCCTCGCCGCCGCGGCCCTCCTGATTGCCGCCCCGCTGGCCGCCCAGCCCGTCGATTCCACTGCGCTCCTCCTCCAGCAGCTCATCCGCGTCAATTCCAGCAATCCGCCCGGCAGGACCCAGGGGATCGCCGATGTGCTGGGGCCGATGTTCAAGGCGCGCGGCTTTGAGGTCACCGTCATCCCCACGCCCGACAGCGGCAAGGTCCACTTCTTTGCGCGCCTCAAGGGCAACGGCAGCAAGAAGCCCGTGCTGCTCGCGGCGCACGTGGATGTCGTGGGGGTGGAGCGCGAGAAGTGGTCGCTCGATCCGTTCGCCGGCGTCATCAAGGACGGCTATGTGTACGGTCGCGGGGCGATCGACTTCAAGGGCGGCACGGCGGTGTTTGCACGGGCGGCCATGCTGCTCGCCGATCGCAAGGTGCCGCTCGACCGCGACGTGATCTTCCTCGCCGAGGCCGACGAAGAAGGGCAGCCGCTCAACACGACGTGGCTGGCGAAGGACCACTGGAATCTGATGGACGCCGAGTTCGCGCTGAACGAAGGCGGCTGGATCATTCAGCGTGATGACAAGTCGGTGCAGTACGTGAGCATCTCCACCGAAGACAAGCAGTCGGTGATCATGACGCTCACCGCCAAGGGCACGAGCACCCACTCCTCGATGCCGCTCCCCGACAATGCGCTCATCACGGTGGGCAAGGCGCTCGCCAAGCTGTCGGGCTACGATCTCCCGCTGCAGTTCACCGCCGAGTCGCGGCAGTACTTCGACGCGCTGGCCAAGACCACGACCGGCGAGACGGCGCAGCTCTTCCGCGATCTCCTGAACGGGACGCCCGACGCGCAGGCCCGCGCCGACAAGGAGCTGTCGAAGGACGCGCTGCTCCACTCGCTCATGCGCGGCACGATCGCGCCCGTCATCATGAACGGCGGCTTCCGCTCCAACGTGATCCCGGGGTCGGCGGAGGCGCAGGTCAATCTGCGCATCATCCCGGGGACCGATCCGGCGGCGCTGCAGGCCACCTTCGAAAAGCTGTTCAACGATCCGCTGCTCACCGTGCGCGTGACCGGGCGTACCGGGGCCAGCAATCCGTCGCCCCAGGACAACGAGCTCTATAAGGCGCTCGCGGCCGAAGCCAAGGTGCAGTGGCCGCAGGCGGCGGTTACGCCGTATCTGTTCCAGGCGGGGACCGATGCCGCGGCGTGGCGGTCGCGGAATGTGCCGGTCTACGGCATCTATCCGTATCCCATCACGAACGACGAGTTGCGTCGCATGCACGGCAACGACGAGCGCGTGGCGATCACGTCGCTCGCGCAGGGCACGGACATGATCTACCGCACGCTGGTGCGGGTCGCGGCGACCCCGACGAAGGGGAAGGCGACCGGCAAGAAGGGGAAGTAACGTCAGCCATCGCTTGTGACGCTGTATCTGCGGACCCTCGGCTCGGCGGCCCTGCTCGACTCCACGGCGGAGGCGGGCGCCGGGGAGCCGCGTGTGGTCCTCGGCCCGGGCAAGGCGCTCGCGGTGCTGGTCTATCTCTCCGTCGCCGGGCGGAGTGTCACCCGCGAGTCGCTGCTCGACCTGTTGTGGAGCGACGTGCCGCCGTCGCAGGCACGCCCCGCGCTGCGCCAGGCGCTCTTCCTGTTGCGCCGCCTACTGGGCGACGAGGCGCTCGTTGGGGCCGAAGAGTTGTCGCTGGTGCGCCCCCTGCCGGGCGACCGCGACACCTTTTTGCGCGCGCTCGATCGCGATGCGCTCGATGACGCGGTCGCGGCGTACGGCGGCGCCTTCCTGCCGGGCTTCGCGATTCCGGGCGCGGCGCGCTTTGAGCACTGGGCCGATCTCGAGCGTGATCGGTTGGAGCAGGGCTATCTGGGCGCCGCCGAGCTGCTCGTGCGCCGCGCCCTCAACGCGGGGCGTGCGGCGGAGGCCCGCGAGCGCGCGCGCGAGGTGCGGACGATTACGCCGCATCGTGAAGAAAGCGCGCGGCTCGTGATCGAAGTGGCGCTGAGTGTCAACGACGGCGTCACGGCGCTCATGGAAGCGAACGCCCTGCAGCTGTGGGCGGAGCGCGAGGGCGTCGCGCTCGAGGGCTCGACACGGGCCTTGCTCGCCCGCGTGCATGGGCCGACGCCGAGCGATGAGGCCAACACCGATGAACCGCCGCAACTCACCGCCGAACTCACCGGTCGTGAACGCGAGTTCGCCACGCTCATCGGCGCGTGGCAGGCGGCGCGGCGGGCCCCCGCGCGCCGGGTGCATCTGAGCGCCGCGGCGGGCGTCGGCAAGTCGCGGCTGCTGCGTGAGGTGCTGGCGCGCGCCGCGGCGGGCGGGGCGCGGATCGTCTCGGTTGGCGGACGCATGGGAGACCGCGAGGTCCCGTTCGCGTTCGTGAGCGATCTCGCGGCGGCGATCGCCGAGCTGCCCGGATCGCTCGGGATCGCGCCCGCGTCGGCCAGCGCGCTCGTCGCGCTCAACCCCACGCTCTCGCGGCGCTACAACACGGCGCCCGAGCCCACCACGGGTGAGGAGGCCAGTCGCCGCTGGCTGATGGCGCTGGTCGATCTCGTGCACGCGGTCGCCGACGAACAGCGCTTCATTCTGGCCGTCGATGACTTGCATTGGATCGACGCCGACTCGCTCCGTCTGCTGGACGGGCTCTGGTCGCGGCTTGGCGATGCCCGCGTGCTCGCGTTGACGGCGTCGCGCCCGGAGCGTGCGCCGCTCGCCGGCACGACCGAGGTCTTGTCGCTGCTCCCGCTTTCGGCGGCGAATGTGGGCGCGCTCGTGTCGAGCCTCGGCGATCCCACCACCGTCTGGAGCGACGCGCGCGTGGCGCAGCTGCACGCCGCCACCGGTGGGAGCCCGCTGCTCGTGCTCGAAACGCTGCGGCTGGCGCTCGATCGGCGCGCGCTCGCCCTGGAACAGCGAGCGTGGCGGGTGCTCGATGACGCGGCCTGTTCAGCGCTGCTGCAGGGCGGTGGGGCGCTGCGCCAGCGTGTCGAGGCGATTCCGGCCGACGCCCGCTGGCTGTTGCTGCTGCTGGCGACCGCCGGTGCACCGGTGGACCGCTTGGTGCTCGCCCAGGCCGCGGGATGCGAGCCGGCGGCGCTCGCCGCCCCGCTCGATGTGCTCGAGCGCACGGGCATCATCACGCGCATCACCGGTGGATGGATCCCGGCGCATGACGAGCTGGCGGATGTCGTGCGCACCGCCAGCGCGACGGCGGATCAGCAACGGGCGCATGCGGCGATCGGCGTCGCGTTCATGCGGTCGGCCGAAGAACGGGCCTTCGAGTCGGGGCTTGCCCGGCGTGCGCTGCGCCATCTGCTGTTGGCGGGGGAGTCTGGGGAGGCGCAGTCGCTGTTCCGCCGCCTGCTGCTGCGCGCGCGTGAACAGCGGGATCGCCGCCCCGCCCGCGACGTCGCCGCCGACTGGTTGGCAGGGGCCCTCGATGGACAGCTCCCGCTGGACCGGGGGGCCATCGACCTGCTCGCGCGCGCCGAACCGCGGAGCTGGCGTGTGGGGCTGTGGTCGCCGTTGCGGCGGGGCTTGGCCGCGACGGCCCTGCTGGCACTCGGAGGATTTACCGTCGTGTCGTGGCGCGCGCGGGCAGATCGCCTCGCGCACGAGCAGCGCCTGCTGTATGTGATGCCGTCGCTCGAGGTCTCACAGGTTGGTGTATCGCCGGAGCGCTGGGGCACGACGCGGACGTTGGTGGCCAAGCCCGTGTCGGTGGGTGGCGATGGGCGGCAGATCGCGCAGGAGGCGCTGATCCACCCCGATCTGTCCGTGCACCAGAGTCCGGATCAGCAGTCGATGGCCTGGACGCACGATTCTGGCGACAGCACGACGCTGGATATCTGGCTCCGCACACCGGCCGGCCTCCGCCGCCTCACGAAGGGCATTCGTGATGACGTGGTCAGCGACTGGCTCCCCGACGGCTCGGCGCTGCTCGGGGCGAGCAGTCGCTGGTCGAGTCCCGAGCATGGCCACTACAACATTGCGGTGTTCGACACCGCCACCGGCGTGGCGCGCGCGGTGACGCACGGGCCCTTTCACGA
The DNA here is from genome assembly GCA_019752115.1 of Gemmatimonadaceae bacterium. Lineage (NCBI taxonomy): Bacteria > Pseudomonadati > Gemmatimonadota > Gemmatimonadia > Gemmatimonadales > Gemmatimonadaceae > Gemmatimonadaceae bacterium. Next base: position 33,322 of record JAIEMN010000051.1, on the reverse strand, counting down.
GAATTCCGCGCACATCTCCCCCGATGGGACGCGCATCGCGTTTGTCCGCGAAGGCGGCAGCAATGGCCCCGAGGTGTGTGTGGTGGATGTGGACGGCGCCGTCGAGCCCGAGTGCCGGCGTATCCTGTCGTACACCTCGGCGGTTATTGGTTGGGCCGGGCTCGATGAACTCGTCTTGCTCGGTCAGTCGAACACGGAGCGCCCACTGTTCGCCTACGACTGGACGCGCGCGACCGTGCGTCGCCTGCTCGGGCCCACCGTGGTCACCGCGGCGCTGAGCCGCGACGGCAAGTATGCCGTGGCGTCGCTGCGCGGGAACGGCGGCGTGGGAATCCGCGACTGGGTCATTCCGCTCGATCGGCCCACCGACGCGCATGTCGTGGAGACTGTCGACGAACGCGCCGTGGACGTGCGCTGGTGGGAGGGGGGCTCCGATCGGTCGCTGCTCGTCACGCATCTCACTTTCAGCGACAGCAGTCGCGTGCTCCCGTTGGGGGCGAGTACGCGCCTGCACGTCGTGCCACGGGGCGACGGCGGGCAGCCGATCGCCACGCCGGCGCGTGTCCGGTGGCGGTCACTCGATACGACGATTGCCATCGTCACGCCGGATGGGGAAGTCATTCCCCGGCGGCCGGGGGCGGTGGAGATCGAGGCGTCGCTCGCCGGATGGCGGTCGGTACGTGCTCGCTTCGCGGTGCGCGGTTCGCTGCATCGCGCCTTGCTGCACGAGGCATGGACGCCCGATTGGTCGGGGCGCTGGTTTGCCTGGGGAGAACCGCGCCCGGTCGTGGTGCCAGGCCCCGGTGGCCTGCCCGTGCTCTGGAGTCGCGGCGATGGGGCGTACGTCAGTGCCGCGATCTCGCGTCAGCAGTGGTCCGCCGACAGCGGACTGGGGTTCGAGGTCCGCGTCTCCACACCGTTCAACGGCACCGCCAATCAACGCATCCGGGCGATGCTGTTGGGCGGGCTCGATTCCTCACGAATCGTGCAGGCGAATCCGAATGGCTCGCTCCCGGCGTCGGTGATTCCCAGCACCCTGTGCGGCCTCACCTTTCCCGACGAAGGCGAATGGGGCAAGCGCCACTTCGCCTTTGTCGGCGGGACGCCACTCGATTTTGACGCCGGCCCGTTCGCCGACTCGCTGCGCACCGGGCAGTGGTGGACGCTGCGCATTCAGATCCTTGCCGATGGGCGTTGCGGCGTCGCGATCAACGGCCGGGTGCTGTACATCTCCGCCGAACCAGTGGCGCGCCGCCTCCAGTATCGGCTCCGCCTCGGCGACGAGGCGAAGGGGGCGCTGCTGGCCTTCGGCCCCGTCGACCTCTGGACGGGGGTGCGCACGGACGTGGTGTGGCAGACGCCGCCCGACCGCCCCCGCTGACTCGCTACGGCCGCGTCTCCCGCTGCAACGCGAGCTTCACCGCCGCGTACGCATCCACCACCCCGCCCGTCTTCGACAGGGCCGCAAACGGCACGCGCTGCCCGTCGTCACCGGGCTTGGCCACCTGCGCATTGGGGAAGGTGCGCACCGACTGCAGCAGGATCTCCTTCACCTGCAGCGGCGTGAGGGTGGGGAAGTAGCTGAGCAGAAGCGCCGCGACACCGCTCACCACCGGCGCGGCCATACTCGTCCCGCTCTCCCGCTTGGTGCCGCCGCCCGGCGCGGTGGAGAGAATGTCCTCGCCCGGCGCGAAGAAGTCCACACGCTGCTTGCCGTAGTTGGAGAAGCTCGTCGCGAGTGCGCTCAGCCCCTTGTAGGAGCTCGCGCCGATCTCGAGCCAGTTGCTCGCCACGCCGCCGCCCGCGTACACGGCGGTCGGGAAGCTCGGCACGAGATCGTTGTTCTCGCCATCGTTCCCCGCCGCGTGCACGAGCAGCACGCCCTTGCTTTCAGCGTACTTCACCGCGCTGTCCACACTGGCCTTGTACGGCGAGTAGGCCTTGCCGAAGCTCATGTTGATGACCTGCGCGCCGTTGTCCACCGCGTAGCGAATGGCGCGCGCGACATCGAGGTCGCGCTCGTCGCCATCCGGTACGGTGCGCACCGCCATGATCGCCACGTTGGGCGCGATGCCCTGCACGGCGTTGGCCGCGTTGCGCACCGCGCCGATAATGCCGGCCACGTGCGTGCCGTGCAGGGCGTCCGGGCCCGTCACGTCGGTCGTCCCCCGCACGGCGCCGGCGCTGTGCGGGTTGAAGAGCGTATCGAGCCCGTACTTGCTCTGCGACTCGTAGGCCGCCAGCGCGTCCGTCAGCTCCGCCTCGGTGAGTCCGTTGGCCTCGAGCTGCAGCCACACCCGCTTGGCCTGCTCCTGCTGCGCTGAGGTCGGCGCAAAATTCTGCACACGCGCCTTGAGCAGCGGCCCGGGGCCCATGGCCTGCCGGAGCATGCTCGACGCCTGTTCGAGCGTGCCGCTCAGGCCGCGAATCTGCATGAGCGTGCCGTTCACTTCGCGCGCCTTGCTCTGATACGCCACCGAGAGCGAATCGCACATCCTGGCCGCCGGCTTCGGCAGGTCGCGCCCCGCCGGCTGCCCCTTGCAGGCGGCATACTCGCGCGTCAGCTCGAACGTGTCGTAGCGAATGACCGCGCCGTCGGCCTGCGCCAGGAAGTTCCAGCCGTACACATCGTCGACAAAGCCGTTGCCGTCATCGTCGCGGCCGTTGCCGGCCACTTCCTTGGGGTTCTTCCACAGATTCGCGGCGAGATAGGTGTGCGCGGTGTCCACACCGCCGTCGATGACCGCCACGACGACTTTACGCGTCGGCTGCCGATTGGCGAGCAGTTCCTTGATGGCGCGCTCGCTCCCGACCCCCGCGATGCCATCCACATCCAGGTCGAGCCGATGCCAGTCCGCCCGGGGCCCGTCCTGCCTGGCTGGCGCACTCGGCGCCGCCGGAGCCGGCGTGACGGCGATGGGGGGCTGCTGCACCGGCTGCGGCGCCGTGGCGGGCGCCCCCGCGCGCGCGCACGCGCTCAGCAGGGCCGCCGACAGCAGGGCCGGCAGGAACGCCAAGCGCAACCGGCCGGGCAGGGGGGCAGCAGCGATGGTCATCGGAGAGACGCGCATGAGGATTTCGAGAGCGTGAGAGGGATGCCCGTGATCATAGCGCGAGGGCAGGTCTGGCGCATTGTGGTTCCGGCTCTCGGGTCGTTGTCCTGCCGTTCTGGGATGTCTGGGATGCCTCGGATGCCTGGTGATGTCAGTTCCGCCGATCGGTCCCCGCACCGCTGGCGCCCCATCTCCCCGGCTCTCAGCTTTCGCGACATGTCCCGTCCTGTTCGTCTCGTGCCGCGCCTGCTCACGGCGCTGGCGCTCCTTCCCGTTGGTGCGGCCGGGCTGGCGGCCCAGACCGTGCGCGGATCGGTGCAGGATGCCGCCAAGCGGCCGGTTGTCGGTGTCGTGGTCGCACTGCTCGACAGCACCAACACCGTGGTCGCGCGCGCACTGAGCGATGAGCGCGGCGACTTCCGGGTGGTCGCGCAGCGCGCGGGCACCATGCGGCTCCGCGCCCAGCGCATCGGCTTTCAGGCCACAGTCACCGAGCCCTTCGCCCTGGGCGCGGGGGCCACCGTCACCCCCACGGTGACGCTCGAGGGGGCGCAGGTGCAGCTGGCCACCGTGCGCGTCGTGGCCTCGAACCGTTGTGGGCGCGCCGATGCGAGCGACGCCGCGCTGCTCGAGGTGTGGGAGCAGGCGCAGACCAGTCTGGCGGCGTCGCTGCTCACCACCGGCACCCGCGGCCTGACGACCAGCATCATGAACGTGCAGCGCGTGCTCGATCCGGGCGGCAAGCTGCTCGATCAGCAGCTGGGCATGCGCTCCGGCAACATGACCGCGCCGTGGGCCACTTTCCCCATCGATACGCTGCGCAAGCGCGGCTACGTGTGGATCGACAAGGACGACGCGCTCACCTACAACGCGCCGGGCATCGACGGCTTCGTGGCGCCCCAGTTCCTCGACGATCACTGCTTCCGGCTCGTCGCCTCGAAAGACACCAGCGAGATTGGCGTGGCCTTCGAGCCGGCGCCACAGCGCGCCAAGGCCTCCGAGATTCGCGGCACCTTCTGGGTGCAGCGCGCCAGCGCCCAACTGCAACGCGCGGAGTTCAGCTTCACCATGCCGCAGGGCGTGCCCACGCCACCTGTGCCGGGGGGCGGCACCATGCGGTTCGCGCGCCTCCCGAACGGCGCGGTGATCATCGAAACGTGGGAGCTGCGCATGCCGCTCACCTCCCGCGAACAGTTCGGCGGTACCAAGACGCGCGTCGATCAGCTGCAGAGCACCGGCGGTATGGTGGTGGCCATTCGCCGAGGCGCCGACACGCTCTTCAAGCGGCCGCTCGTGACGGTAAGCGGTGTCGTGCGCGACAGCGTCAGTGGCAAACCCCTCGCCGGGGCCTCGGTGTCCCTGTCGGGGACCACGAACCGCACCCGCTCCGGCGCCGACGGCACGTTCCAGCTCACCGACGTGCTCCCCGGGCAGTACACGCTTGCCGTGGCCACGCCCGCCCTCGAAGCGATGCGCGCCTCGGCCGGGAGCACCGTGGTGGTACGCGATTCGCTCGCCCCCCTCGTGGTGAAGGTGCCCACCGAAGCGCAGATCGCGCAGACGCTGTGCGGTGCCAGTTTCTCCCTGAACAAGGGCACCGGGGCCATCGTGGGGGCCGTGACGCGCACGGGGAGCACCGAAGGCCTCGCCGACATTCCCGTGGCGGCCGATTGGACCGAGTTGAGCGCCACCAGCATGGCCGCGCTCACGCAGGGGCAGGGGAAGCGCCTCCAGACCCGGACCGACGCCTCCGGCGGCTATCGGCTCTGTGGCGTGCCGGTAGAGGCGGCGCTCACCGTACGCGCCTTCCCCAAGACGGGGCGCTCGCAGGTGCAGTCGGCGCGTCTCGGGCCCGCGCAGCGCTTTGCGACGGTACCGATCGCCGTGGATGTCACCCTCGCGGCCGCCTCGACCTTCCGCGGCGTCGTCGTGGCCGACTCGACGGGCACCCCCATTGCCGGCGCCGATGTCAGCGTGAGCGGCAGTGATCGTACGGCGCGCACCGACGACAAGGGCGCCTTCCGCATCGACGAAGTGACCGCCGGCGCGCATGAGATTGTTGTCCGGAAGCTGGGCTTCTCGCCCCTCAACACGACCCTCACCTTCGCCGCCAACGATGAAGAAGAGCGGCGCATCGTGCTCAACAAGCTCACCGTGCTCGACTCGGTGGAGATCATTGCCAGCAAGCCACCGCTCCGCATGGTCGAGTTCGAGGAGAACCGTAAAGTCGGGCTCGGGTGGTTCCTCGACCGGACCCAGCTGGAGCGGATGGACGGGCAGGTGGTGCGGAGCGCCCTGATCAACGCCCGCAACATGGTGTTTGCCGGCGGGCGCTACCCGATCTCGACGCACGTGCAAATGCTCGTGAAGGAAAAGGACGACGGCAGCTGCGGCCCGCCGAATGCGTTGACGCCGCGACTGGCCGAGAAGGGCGGGGGGATGATCTGTGCCTGTTTCCCGGTGGTCTTCATGGACGGCACGGTACGCACTGGAGGCGTCCCGAGTGAGCCCTTCGACCTCAACTCCGTCGCCGTGCATCAGCTCGAAGCGGTCGAGTGGTACCCATCGCCGGCGGTCATTCCGGCGCAGTTTCAGCGCAGCGGCTCCCAGTGCGGAGTGCTGGTCCTCCACACCCGCATGGATCCGGGCACCAAGAAGAAACCCGGCACCACTCCCTGACGTCTAATCCAGTATGCGCCGCTTCCGTCTGCATCTGGTCGAGTCTGCGCCGCGTCCCTGGCGCCCCCTCCTGCTCAAGGAGACGCTGGGCGTCGGCACCATGGTGTTCGCCCTGAGCTGCACCGTGGCGGTGCAGGCGTGGAAGCCGGAATGGGTGCGCATGCCCACCGAGGAGCTGCAGATCGCCCGCTTCCTCGCGCCCATCACCAAGCGCACCGCGCCCCCGCCGCGCGAGGAGAAGGTGGAGTTCGTGGGGATCGGCGGGCTCCAGGCCAGTTCGTCGCTCACCGTCACCGCCGATGGCGACGCCCGGCGCCCCACCTCCGTGAACTCCAGTCAGGCCAAGGGCGCCGAGACGATTGTGCAGGAGGCCGCCGACGGCGAACCGCTCAAGGCCTACACCGAGGTCGAGGTGGATTCTGTGGCCATCCCCGATCCCAACGGTGAAGCGCCCATCTATCCGCCCACGCTGCTCAAGCTCGGGATCGAGGGCGCGGTGCTCGCCAGTTTTGTGGTGGACAGTACGGGTCGTGCCGATGTGACCACGTTTCATCTGCTGCAGGATGCCGACCCGGAGTTCGTGTCGGCGGTGAAGACGGCCCTGGCCCGCATGCGCTATCGCCCCGCGATGTTCGGCGGAAAGCGGGTGAATCAACTCGCCGAGCAGCGCTTTTCGTTCAAGATCAGCCCCAAGCCTCCGGCGCCGCCCACCGGCGTCTGACGCGGCCAACCTCCCGGCCTGCGAGTCCGGGAGAGATATTCGTGAGGCTGCGGCGGCCCACGACGCGTAGGCCCGTCGCCATTTCTCACCTGTTGGCCCCTCGGGGCTGTGTGTGGAGCGTGCGTGGAGACTCCCCTCGATTTCCTGGCGCAAGCCGAAGCCGAACTGGCGGCCCTCGATTACGATGAACAGGCCACCGGTGTCGATCGGCGCCAGTTCATGTTCCGTTCGCTCGTCGCGGCCGCCGCGAGTGCATTCGGCGCGAAAGCAGCCGGTGCGCAAACGCCTGACCACTACCTGAGCGCCATGGCGCCGGTGTGGAGTGCGCTGCAGCCGCCTGCACAGCAGGCGCAGACCGCAGTGCCGCTCGGCAATGGCGAGGCACCCGCGCTGCAGTTCATGCCGTATCCGCACGGCACCGGGGCGCTGATGGAGAAGCTCATCGCCGAGAAGGGGGCGCTCGCGTTCAAGCGCGCCACATTTACGGTGGAGCCGTGGGTGGGCGCCGTGCCCAAGAATCCGGAGGATCTCGCGTTCCTCCCCGCACATCGCATCGCCGCGCTGATCAAGGCGCGCAAGATCACCTCGCGGCAGATCACCGACATCTACCTCGATCGCCTGCAGAAGCTCAATCCGCAGCTCAACTGCGTGGTGACCCTCATGGCCGACTCGGCGCGCGCCGAGGCCGATGCCATGGACAAGGAACTGGCCGCCGGCAAGTATCGTGGCCCGCTGCACGGCGTGCCGTACGGCATCAAGGATCTCTTCGCGACGAAGGGCGTGCCCACCTCATGGGGCTCGGCGGATTTCAAGGATACCGTCTACGACTACGACGCCGAGATCGTGACGCGCCTCCGTGCCGCCGGCGCCGTGCTGCTCGCCAAGCTGGCCACCGGTCTCTTCGCGCAGAACGACTGGTGGTACGGCGGCCGTACGAACAATCCGTGGAACCTGAATATCGGATCGAGCGGCAGTTCGACGGGTCCGGGCTCCGCCACCGCCGCGGCCTGCGTGGCGTTCGCCATCGGCACCGAAACGCAGGGCTCTATCGTGTCGCCCAGCATTCGCAATGGCATCAGCGCCCTGCGCCCCACCTTTGGGCGTGTGAGCCGCCACGGCGGCATGGTGTTGAGCTGGTCGCAGGATCGCGTCGGCCCCATGTGCCGCACCGCCGAAGACTGTGCGATGGTTTTCAACGTGCTGCACGGCGTGGATCCCAAGGATTCGAGCACCGTCACCACGCCGTTCCGCTTCGATCGCGCCATCAAGCTGGCGTCGCTGCGCATTGGGGTGGACCCGCAGGCGCCCAAGGAGCTCGTGGAGAAGCTCAAGGAGCTCGGCCTCAAGCCCAAGGAGATCGGCCCGCGCCCCACGGTGGCGGGGATGGGTGCGGGTGGCCTCAACGCCGAGTACGCGGCGGCGTTCGACAGCTACGTGCAGAAGAAGGCCAAGGAGTTCAATCTCGATCTCGCTACGGCGGTGGTCGATCGTCCGCCCGGCCCGGGTTCGAACGGACCGTTCGGCAATACGCCGCCGGCGCGCCCCAAGGGCATCGAGGAAGGCCAGCCCAACCCCATGGCGCCGGCCGACTGGAACCCCCGCTTCGTGGGTGGCCGCACGATCAAGGCCTTCGACTTCATCAACAACCAGCGCCGCCGTCTGCTGCTCGTGCAGAAGTGGGGCGAGTTCATGAAGGATCTCGACGGCTTCATCGGAGGCCCCAACGCCGATGTGGCGCCCAACGCGCAGACGGGGCATCCGTGCGCGGTGCTGCCGTACAAGTTCGATGTTCCGAACTTTGGCGGTGGCGGCCCGAACGCATCGCAGTCGGCCCCGACGTACAAGCCGCAGCCCATCTGCGGCGTCATCACCGGCAACCTGTACAACGACGACATCATCCTGTCGGTGGCCCATCAGTTCCAGAAGGCCACCGACTTCCATGCGCGTCGTCCAGCCCTCAGCTAACGCATGACGAGTCCCTACGCCCCGGTCGTGATCACACCAGCGCATCGCGACCGGGTGGTGCAGCTGCTGTCGGCCGCCTTTGCGAACGATCGGCTCTCCGTCGAGCAGCTCGACGAACGGCTGGCCGCGGTGTATCGCGCGCAGTCGCAGAGTGAGCTCGAGTGGCTGCTCGCCGATCCCAACGACCCCAACCGGTCGTTGGCGATGGACGGCGTTGAGTCACGCATCGCGCCGGCGCATATCGTGCCCGAACGCGGTGTGGCCATGGCCATCATGGGCGGCTTCGAGCGGAAGGGGCCGTGGGTGGTGCCGCGTCACCTCAAGATCACCGCCGTCATGGGCGGCGGCGAACTCGATCTCCGCGAGGCCAAGCTCAGCCCCGGCGTCACCGAGATCGAAATCTTCAGCCTCATGGGTGGCGTCGAGATCTCGGTGCCCGCTGGCGTGCGCGTGGAGTGCGTGGGCATGGCGCTGATGGGCGGCTTCAGCGTGCATGGCGGGGATCTGAACGACGATCCTAACGCGCCCGTCTTGCGCATCAGCGGCTTCTGCGTCATGGCGGGTGTGGAAGTCCGCCGCAAGGATCGCAACAAGAAAGGCGAGAAGCGCTACATCCAGGCGCTCGAACGCGCCGAGCAGTATCGCGCGCTGCAGCCGCCGCGCGATGAGCACACGGGCCGTGGGCCCCATCCCGAGTACCGCCCGTAGATCGCGGCGGTACGCGAGGGCAGGGTTCAGAACTTCCAGCTGTAGCCGGCGCGCACGACCTGCGTCTCCAGATAGTCCGTGCTCGTCAGGGTGAAGCCGTTGCCGCGGATCGTTCGCTCGACGGGCATGGTGCCGAACAGATCGGTCGCATTGAGCACCCATTCGCCGCGACCGCCGCGCACACTCTTCTTGGTGCCGATATCGACGCCGAAGCGGCGGCCGATTCGCCCCTGTGGAATCAGATCCGGTGCGTAGTAGGCGGCGGCGATCTGCGACTGAAAGCCGAACGGGCCCTGCCACTGCGCATTGCCCTTGGCCACCCCCGACGACAGGGCCTGACGCGACGCCGTGTACGTACTCGGCACGGGGTACCGGTTGACGACCGTGAAGGCGTCAAAGATCTGCTGGTAGACGGTCGCATTGGCCCCCAGCGTGAGGCGCGGCGACACCGTGCGTTGCCACGAGAACTCGGTGCCGATGGTGCGGCTGTTCCCACCGTTCTGGAACACGTTGTACAGCAGCACGCTGCCCGGCACCTGTGTCGCGATGCGGGTGATCGTACCATCGACCACGCGCTCGAACACCGAGAGGGACAGGCTGCTGCGCGCGCGCGTCAGGCGATACGCGAGGTCCACCGTGGAGGTGAACTGCGGCTGCAACGCCGGGTTGCCCACCTTGATGAGTTCCGGCTCGTCGTACTTCGGGAAGATGCGAATGTCCACCTCGTTGGGCCGATCGACACGCTGGCTCGCCGCAAGCGTCAGGCGATGGCGGTCGCTGCGCTTGAGCGCCACCCGCAGCGTCGGAAACGGGCGGATGTACCGGTAGCCATCGCTCCGGTAGGTGTTGTGCTGGGGGTTCACCTCGTAGTTCACGCGGACGTCTTCCAGCCGCACGCCGCCCTCGAACTCTAGGCGTTCGCTCTCGTAAACATAGGTGCCGTAGAGCGCCGGAATGGTCTCCCGATACGTCGCCCAGCCGCCCGCCCCCGTGTCGATCGGCGAGTTCACGCTGGGGAAGAAGCGCATGTTCACCGGAATGGAGCGGTAGCGTCCGCGGAAGCCGGTCTCGAGGCGCCCCTGACGCAGGGGCTTCACGTAGTCGATGTTGAGATCGGTGATGTGCTCGTCGGACAGCAGCTTGAACGCATCCTTCCCCACGAAGGTCGGCAGCGTGTTGGTGAAGAAGTACTTCTCATCTTCACGGTGGAACGAGTAGATCGCGGTGCTCGTGAGCGTATGGCCCGGCTCGGGAAACCGGTGCGTGAAGACGGCCGTGCCGAGACCCGTGTACTTCACCTCGTCTTCGAGGAACTGCCACAGGCGATAGCGATTCTGCAGGGAGCCGGCGAAGTAGGGATTATCGCCGTGGTCGAGAATCTTTTCGCGATTGAAGAAGCCGGTGACGTTCAGCGTATTGGCGGTGCCGAGTGCGCGATCGAGGCCGCCATTGATCGTGGCATAGTCGGTGCGCCGATTGCGCCGGACTTGCTGGGTGATCACCGTCCCGTCGGTGTATCGGCGGGTCGAGAACTCGTTCTTGTTCAACGTGGGCGAGTAGAGCCAGTCGGCGCGGAGGAACACGTTCGTGGGCCCCTCGCGCCGATTGATCGCCACCGACGGATTGAACTTTGGGGTGAAGCGATACGGATCGCCCACACTGGGCAAGTTCTCCCGGCGCTGCACGAGCGCGCCGGCGCCAACGACGAGGCCGACGCGCCCGTTCACACCCCGCTGGTCCTGTTTGCGCAACACGAGGTTGATGATCCCGGCGCTCGCGTTCGCATCGTAGCGCGCCGAGGGATTGTTGATCAGCTCGATGCGCTCCACCGACGACGCGGGCAGGTTGTCCAGCCCACTCTGGCCGGCAGCACCGGTCAACGCGGTCTGCTTGCCGTCGATCAGCACCAGGACCTTGTCACTCCCGCGAACGAGCACCTTCCCCTCGGAGGAGACCGTGACGCCGGGCAGCGTACTCATGGCCTGCAGCACCGAGCCGCCGGCCTGGCTGACATTGTCGCGAACGGTCACCTGAACCGCCTCCGTCGAGGGCGTGGCGGAATCGGCGGTGACCTTGATACCCGCCAACTGCCGGGCGTCCGGTTCCAGGAGCACGGCGCCCAGATCGAGAAACGGGCTGAGTTCGCCCACGACCACGCGTTGCTGCAGCGGCTGGTAGCCGATCGCGCGGACGCGGAGCACATAGCGGCCTTTGCGAAGCCCCGCGAACGAAAAGGCGCCGGAGGCGGTGGTGAGGCGCCCGGCGACGAACGCGCTGTCCCGATCGGTCAGCAGTTGTACCGTCAGATAGGGCAGCGGTGCGCGCGATTGCGCGTCAACGATCTTGCCGGAAACGGTGACCGCTCCGCCGGATTGCGCGGCGAGCGGTGGCGCACAGAACGGAGCGAGTGCCAGCAGGCAGGCCAGCACGCGAAGCGAGAGACGGAGCATTGGGGCGGGGCGGGGGAGGGCTGGCCGAGGGCCCCGAAATCCGGGATCGGTCGTCCGCCGTATTCTACCGGCTCTCGAGGGGGGACAGAGAGGGCCGAGCGCCGTCGAGCCCCACGCTCGCCGGATCCGGGCGCACGACACATCTTCCGCGCGTGTGGAATGCGCCCGGCGACCGAGCCAGTCATCGGTCGCGGCCGCTGGTGATCCGACACCGATGTCTGCCCCCCGTCACCCGTCGTTAGGCCATTCATGAGCGACAAGAGCCACCTCCCCAGCCGTCACGCCACCAGCGGCCCTGAGCGCGCGCCGCATCGCGCCTTCTACTACGCCATGGGGCTCACCGCCGAGGAGATCGCGCGGCCGCTGGTCGGGGTCGTGTCGAGCTGGAACGAGGCCGCCCCCTGCAACATCGCGCTCAAGCGGCAGGCCGAGGTCGCCAAGCGCGGCGTGATCAGCGGCGGGGGCACGCCGCGCGAGTTCACCACGATCACCGTGACCGATGGTATCGCCATGGGGCACGCCGGCATGAAGGCGAGTCTCGTGAGCCGCGAAACGATCGCCGACAGCATCGAACTCACCGTGCGCGGGCACTGCTACGACGCACTCGTGGGGCTGGCCGGTTGTGACAAGACGCTCCCCGGCATGATGATGGCCATGGTGCGCCTCGATGTACCCAGCGTGTTTCTCTATGGCGGCTCGATTCTCCCCGGGCGCTACCAGAATCGCGACGTGACGGTACTCGACGTGTTCGAAGCCGTGGGCTCCTACGCCGCCGGCAAGTGCACGCTCGAGGAGCTCACCGCGCTCGAAAAGGTCGCGTGCCCCGGCGCCGGCTCCTGCGGCGGGCAGTACACCGCCAACAGCATGGCGTATGTGTCCGAGGCGATCGGGCTCGCGTTGCCGGGCTCCGCCAGTCCGCCGGCCGAATACGAGTCGCGCGACGCCTACGCCGAACGCGCCGGGGAAGCGGTGATGCGCTGCCTGCGTGACGGGCTGCGCCCGCGCAAGATCGTGACGCGCGAGGCGCTCGAGAACGCGGCGGCCGTGGTCGCCGCCACGGGCGGCTCCACCAACGCCACGTTGCATCTGCCGGCCATCGCCAACGAGTGCGGCATCGCCTTCGATCTGTTCGATGTCGCCGAGGTGTTCAAGCGCACGCCGCTCATCGCCGACCTCAAGCCGGGCGGGAAGTATCTCGCCAAGGATGTGCATGACATCGGCGGCGCCGGCGTGGTGCTCAAGGCGCTCCTCGACGGCGGGTTCCTGCACGGCGACTGCCTCACGGTGACGGGCAAGACGCTCGCCGAGAATCTCGCCGACGTGGTGGTGCCGGGTGATCAGAAGGTCGTCATGCCCGTCTCGCAGGCCATCTCCCCCACCGGCGGCCTGGTGGGGCTGCGCGGCAACCTCGCGCCCGATGGCGCGGTGGTGAAGGTGGCCGGGCTCAAGCACCGCCAGCATCGCGGCCCGGCGCGCGTCTTCGACAGCGAAGACGCCTGCTTCGAGGCGGTGATGAAGCGCGACTACGCCGCCGGGGACGTGCTCGTCATTCGCTACGAAGGGCCAGCCGGTGGCCCCGGGATGCGCGAAATGCTCTCCACGACCAGCGCCATCTACGGCCAGGGGATGGGCGAGACCGTCGCGCTCATCACCGACGGTCGCTTCAGCGGGGCCACGCGCGGGCTGTGCATCGGTCATGTCGGTCCCGAGGCCGCCGTCGGTGGCCCCATCGCTCTGCTCCGCGACGGGGACATCATCGTGATCGATGCCGACGCCGGCACCATGGACGTGGAGCTGAGCGACAGCGAACTCGCCGCGCGCCGCGCCCAGTGGACGCCCCGCGCCCACGACTATCAGAGCGGGGCCATCTGGCGCTACGCCCAGATGGTGGGGCCGGCCCGCTACGGCGCCGTGGTGCACCCCGGCGCGAAGGCCGAAACCCACGTCTACGCGGACGCCTAGTGCCGCCCCTCCCAATGCCCGCACCGGCGGCCGTCGTCGCGACCCAGCCGCCCGCCGCCCAGGTCCTCACGATCACCGCCTCGCACGACGACTGGCTCTATCGCGTGGGAGAGCGCGCGTCGTTCACCGTGCGCGTGCTGCAGAACGGGCGCGAGCGCCCCGGTGTGCGGGTCATCGTGACGCTCGCGCCGGAGCGGATGAAGCCCATGCGCGTCGATACGATCGCCCTCCCGGCCGGCGGGGCGCGTATTGACGGTGCCCTGAGTGCGCCCGGTTTTCTGCGGCTCACCGCCACCGCCGAGGTGGATGGCATGCCCTTGAGCGAGATGGCGACCGTCGGCTTCAACGTGTCCGACATCGATGCCAGCGCCACGCTCCCCGACGACTTTCTGGCGTTCTGGCAGAAGGCGATCGCCGAGGCGCGTCGCGTGCCCCTCGCCCCGCAGCTCACGGCGCGCCCGGATCTCTCGACCAAAACGGTCGATGTGTATCACGTCTCCTTTCAGAACCAGAAGGAGGGGAGCCGGCTCTACGGCATGTTGTCGGTCCCCAAGGCGCCGGGGCGCTATCCGGCGATGCTCGTGGTGCCTGGCGCCGGCGTGCGGCCGTATTTCCCCAACACGCGCCTGGCCGCACGGGGGGTGGTGCATCTCACCATTGGCATTCACGGCATTCCCGTCGATCGCGATTCGCTGCTCTACAACGAGCTGCGCGCCACCGCGCTGAGCGGATACCAGTTCTTCGGCATCGAGGACCGTGACAAGTACTACTACAAGCGCGTGATCGTCGGTGCGGTGCGGGCCGGCGACTTCCTGATGTCGTTGCCGCAGGTCGACACCGCGCGTTACGTGGTGCGCGGCGGCAGTCAGGGCGGCATGCTCACGCTGGCCGCGGCCGCGCTCGATCCGCGGGTGAAGGCCATTGCGGTGGCCCACCCCGCGCTCGCCGATCATTTCGGCTATCGGCGCGGGCGCGCTGGTGGTTGGCCCCATGTCTTTGCCGACACCTCGCGCCTCAAAGCCAAGGCCGAGATTGCGGCCACACTCCCGTACTACGACGGCGATAATTTCGCGCGACTGGTCCGGGTGCCTGGCTTCTACACGTGGGGCTACAACGACCTCACCGTGGCTCCGACCTCCGCGTACGCGGCGTACAATCTCGTCAGCGCCCCCAAAGAGCTGTTCATCGTGAAGGAGATCGGCCACGTGCAGACGCCGGAGATGGTCGCACGCACCGAGGCCTTTCTGTTGCGCCATCTCGGGGTGACGCCCTAGCGCGCCGACGCTCTGCGGCGGCGACACGAATGCGGGGGTTTTCTGAAACACGTACGGCGGGCCCCTTGACGGACACCCCTCACCCCGGGCAGGTTGCACGGGGCGTGACCAGCCGTAGCGCCCGATCGTCATGGCCCCGGCACCATCGTTTTACCCTGAGCCCCTCGTTCCCCGACTGATGCTTCGCCCGTTCGCCGTGCAGTCGCGACTTCTTCGCCTTATTCCCGCCGTCGTAACGCTTGTCGTTACGTCGGTACGTGTGCTTAGCACCCGGGAGTCAGGCCGCCCTGTCGCGATGAACTAACGCGAACCCCGCCGCCTCTCCCGTTCCGCGGAGAGGCAGCCTGGCGCAAGCCACTGAGGCCCTCTCCGCACCGCGCGGAGGGGGCCTTTTCGCTTGCCAGGCCTATGACCCACGACGCCCAATCCACCCCGTATCCCGGAACGATCTCCCCGTCGGCGACTCCGCCGGCCGACGGCGCCTGGCGTTCCGGCGCCCAGATCATGTGTGAAGCGCTCATCCGCGAGGGCGTCACCGTCTGTTTTGGCATTCCAGGCGGCTGCATCATGCCCTTCTACCACGCCATGTGGGACTATCGGGCACAGCTGCGGCATGTGCTCGTCCGCCACGAGCAGGGGGGCGGACACGCCGCCGAAGGATACGCTCGCGCCACCGGACAGGTCGGCGTGTGCATCGGCACCAGCGGCCCCGGCGCGACCAACCTCGTCAGCGCCATCGCCGACGCCTACATGGATGGAACGCCATTGGTGGCGATCACCGGGCAAGTGCCCAGCCACCTGCTCGGGACCGATGCGTTCCAGGAGACCGACATCACCGGCATCACGGTGCCGATCACGAAGCACAACTACCTCGTGACCGACGTGCAGGAGCTGCCGCGGGTTTTCCGCGAAGCATTTCACATCGCGCGCACCGGACGCCCCGGCCCCGTCCTCATCGACATCACCAAGGACGCGCAGCAGGCACGAAGCATTCCGGATTGGGATGTGCCGATCAACCTTCCTGGCTATCACCCGGCCGGTCGCCGACTGAGCGACAGCGCGACCCGAGCCGTGGACGAGGCGGTCTTCGCCCTGACTCAGGCGTCGCGTCCGCTCATTCTGGCCGGCAACGGGGTCATTCAGAGCGGCGCGACGGCCGCGCTGCAACGCTTTGCCGAGCGCACCGGTACGCCGGTCGTGACCACACTGCACGGCCTCGGCGCCATGCCCCATGATCATCCGCTCGCGCTGGGCATGCCTGGCATGCACGGCTGGGTGCACGTGAATCGCGCCATCCAGCGCTGTGACGTCCTCCTCAACATCGGCAGCCGCTTCGATGACCGCGTGACCGGCAAGGTCGCAACGTTCGCGCCACACGCGCGCATCATTCACGTGGACATCGATGCCGCCGAGATCGGAAAGCTGGTCGGCACCGCGATCGGCATTCACGGCGACGCGCGCGACGTGCTGGAATTGTTGATCCAGCGGACCTCGGCGCGCCCCGACCGCACGGCGGCGTGGCGTGCGGACATCGCTGCGCTGCAGGCCGAGTTCGCGCCGCGCCAGCACTATCGGCGCGCGACGCGGACCGCCGACCTGATGCCACAGGATGTCTTCGCGGCCTTCAACCGCGTCGCGGCCCGCCGCGACGATTGGCGCGTCGTGACGGATGTCGGGCAGCACCAGATGTGGGCGGCGCAGCTCATCGACTGGAGGCGCCCGCGCTCGCACATCACCAGCGGCGGCGCCGGGACCATGGGGTTCGCGGTGCCGGCTGCGATGGGGGCGGCCATCGCCGACCCGACGCAGACGGTCTGGGCCATCTGCGGTGATGGCGGATTCCAGATGACGGCGGCCGAACTGGCCACCATTCGGCAGGAACGGCTGGCGAACGTCAAGATCGCGATCGTCAACAACGGTTATCTCGGCATGGTGCGCCAGTGGCAGCAGCTGTTCGAGGGGGAGCGCTACAGTGAAACGCCGCTCTCCGGCCCCGACTTCGCCATGTTGGCGGCGGCGCATGGCATCCGCGGGATCACCGTCGAGCACGCCGCCGATGCCGAAGACGCGGTGCGCGCGGCGTGGGCGCACCCGGGGCCGGTCCTCATCGACTTCCGCGTGGAGCGTGAGGCGAATGTGTTTCCGATGGTACCCGCCGGGCGCGCCATCCACGATGCCGTGCACGACGAGGCCCATCACGCGGAGCAGACGCGCAGCTGGCGCGCGGCGCGTCGCCCCGCGCCGCGGGGGGCCTGAGATGGCCGTGCACACGCTCATTGCCATGGTGCAGGACAAGGCGGGGGTGCTCCATCGCGTGGTCACGCTGCTGCGCCGGCGGGGCTACAACATCGATTCGCTCAGCGTGGGCCGCAGTGAAACCGCGGGCATCTCGCGCATGACGCTGGTCGTCGAGGCGCCGGACGCCGTGCAGGTCGTGAAGCAGCTCGACCGACTGGTGGAAGTGATCGGCGTCCTCGACGTGTCGAATGCAGCTCCCGTGGTGCGCGAAACGGCACTCCTCAAGGTGCACACGAACGCCGAGCAGCTTGAGTACGCCCAACGGGCGGCCGAAGCGGCCGGCGCCCGGGTGCTCGATCGCACGGCCGCCGAAGTCATTTGCGAATACACCGACGTGCCCGAGCGCGTCGACGAGATGGTGCGCGCGATGCGCCGCTTCGGCATCGCGGAACTCATGCGCACTGGCCAACTGGCCATGCTCCGCGGCACGACGCCGCGCGTGCTCGAAGCACCCAACGACTACCGCGCGCAAGCCGATGGCGCGCCCCATGAGGAGGTTGCCTGATGACCCCGACGACCCCGTTCCCGACCTTCGATGCGCTGCCCGTGTTCTACGATCGCGATGCCGATCCCACGCGGCTCCAGGGGCGGCGGATTGCCATCATCGGCTACGGCAGCCAGGGGCATGCGCACGCGCGCAACTGTCACGATCGCGGACTGGATGTGCGCGTCGGGCTGCGGCCAGGCTCGCGCAGTTGGGCGGCCGCGCAGGCGGCCGGGCTCCGGGTGGTGAGTGTGGGCGAGGCCGCGGCCGAGGCCGACATCATCATGATCCTCGCGCCCGACACGGAACAGCAGCGCCTCTACGATCGCGAAATCGCCCCCAGTATGCGTCCGGGGAAGAGCCTCTGGTTCGCGCATGGGTTCAACATTCACTTTGGCCTCATTGCGCCACCGGCCGGTGTCGACGTGGCGCTGATCGCCCCGAAGAGCCCCGGACATCGGGTGCGCGAGGTCTTCACCCAGGGCGGTGGGGTCCCCGGCTTGATCGCCGTCGCACAGGATGCCAGCGGCGGTGCGCGCGATGATGCGCTCGCCTACGCGTGGGCGATCGGCTGTACGCGCGCTGGCGTGATCGAAACGAGCTTTGCGGAAGAAACCGAGACCGATCTGTTCGGGGAGCAGGCGGTGCTCTGCGGTGGCGTGTCGGCGCTGGTGAAGGCGGGTTTCGAAACGCTGGTCGAAGCGGGCTATCGCCCCGAGATGGCCTACTTCGAGTGCCTCCACGAACTCAAGCTCATCGTGGACCTCATGTATCAGGGGGGCCTCAACTACATGCGCTACTCGGTGAGCGATACCGCCGAGTATGGCGATTACATCGCTGGCCCACGCATCATCACCGATCAGACCCGCGACGCGATGCGACAGCTGCTCGCTGATATCCGCAGTGGCGATTTCGCCCGGACCTGGGTGGCCGAAAATCAGCAGGGGCGATCGCAGTTCAACGCGGCCCGCGCCGCCGACATCGACCATCCGATCGAGCAGGTCGGCGTGCGGTTGCGCGCGCTCATGCCGTTCCTGAACGCCAAGGTCGCCCGACCGGATACCGGGGTGCAGGCGTCCGCGCCAGCCGACGAGGCCGTCGCCGTATGACGGTCCGCATCTTCGACACGACACTGCGCGACGGGGAACAGGCGCCAGGCTGTTCCATGACGGTCAGCGAAAAGCTCGCCGTCGCCCGGCAGTTGGCGCGGCTCGGTGTGGACATCATGGAAGCGGGCTTTCCGGCGGCAAGCCCGGGGGACTTCGAGGCCGTGCAGGCGATCGCGCGCGAGAGCCAACAGTGGGCCGTGCGTCCGGTGATCTGCGGCCTCGCCCGGGCCACGACGCGGGACATCGACACCGCTGCCCGCGCGCTCGACGCGGCACCGGCCTGGCGTATTCACACCTTCCTCGCGACCAGCGCGGTGCATCTCACGCACAAGCTGCAGATGACGCACACGCAGGTGCGGCAGCGGGTGCGCGAGATGGTCGCCCTCGCTGCCTCCTTCACTCCCAACGTGCAGTTCTCGCCGGAGGATGCGACGCGCAGCGACATCGCGTTCCTGCATGAGGTGCTCCACGAAGCCATCGAGGCGGGAGCGACCACGCTCAACATCCCCGATACCGTCGGCTACACCACGCCCGATGAGTACAGCGCGCTCATCGCCGGGATTCGCGATCAGGTCGTGCGCGGACGCGACATCGTCATTGCCACTCACTGCCATGATGATCTCGGCCTCGCGGTCGCGAACTCGTTGGCCGGTGTCGGCGCGGGGGCGCGGCAGGTGGAGTGCACCATCAACGGCATCGGCGAACGGGCGGGCAATGCGGCGCTCGAGGAAGTCGTGATGGCCTTGCGGACCCGCGCAGATCGCTTTGGGCTCGAGACGCGCATCGAGACCACCGAGATCGGGCGCACCTCGCGACTCGTGGCCCGGAGCACCGGGATGCGCGTCCCCGCCAACAAGGCCGTCGTTGGCGCCAATGCCTTCGCGCACGAGGCCGGGATTCACCAGGATGGGATGCTCAAGCATCGCGACACCTACGAGATCATGCGCGCCGCCGACGTAGGGCTCGAATCGGGCGGGCTGGTGCTCGGCAAGCATTCGGGTCGGGCGGCGCTACGGGCCCGACTCGCAGAATTGGGACACCACGTCGACGACGCCACCTGCGACGCCGTCTTTGCGCGCTTCAAGGACGTGGCCGATCGCAAGAAGCTCGTCGACGATCGCGAACTCGAGGCAATCGTTGCCGGAGTCGCCCGACACGCCACCGCGGTCTGGACGCTCGACCTCCTGCAGGTCTCGAGCGGGACGCATGCCATTCCCACCGCCACCGTCAAGCTCATCGCGCCGGACGGGCAGTCACGCATTGCCGCCGCCGAGGGCGACGGGCCGGTCGACGCCGTCTGCCGCGCCATCGACAGCTGCGTGGAGGGCGAAAGCGGCGAGCTCGTGGAGTTCCACATCGATGCGGCGGCCGAGGGGATCAACGCGGTCGGCGGCGTACGCATCGCCCTCCGTGCCGACGGCTGTACGGCGCACGGGTTCGGCGTGCACACCGACATCATCGTGGCAACGGGGGAGGCCTACATCGCGGCCATCAACGCGCTGACTCGCGTGCGCGTCCGTCGGCACACCACCGCGGAGGCGGCATGACCACCACGCCCACGACCCTCTTCGACAAGCTCTGGCGCGCCCATGAGGTCCGCGCCGGCAGCGGCACCATGCCGTCCACCCTCTACGTCGATCTCCACCTCATTCATGAGGTGACCTCACCCCAGGCGTTCGCCGAGCTGCGGGCACGGGGACTCACGGTCCGCCGCCCCGATCGGACGCTGGCCACGATGGACCACAGCACCTCGACGCTCGTCCGCACGCGCCGCGAAATGACCGATGCCGCCGCCGGCGCGCAGCTGGATACTCTCGCGGCCAACTGCGCCGAATACGGCATTACGCTGTACGGATTGGGTGATGCGCGTCGCGGCATCGTGCATGTGATCGGCCCCGAACTGGGACGGACGCACCCCGGCATGACGATCGTGTGCGGCGACAGCCATACCAGCACGCACGGCGCCTTCGGCGCGCTGGCCTTCGGGATCGGGACCAGTGAGGTTGGCCACGTCCTCGCCACACAGTGTCTGCTGCAGCGGCGTCCCAAGTCGATGCAGGTGCGTGTGGATGGCGCCCTGCAGCCGGGCGTGACGGCCAAGGACATCATTCTCGCCATTATCGCCCAGATCGGGGTGGATGGCGGCACGGGACACGTGATCGAGTACCGCGGACAGGCCGTCGAGGCGCTCGACATGGCCGGACGCATGACCGTCTGCAACATGAGCATCGAGGCTGGCGCCCGAGCCGGGATGATCGCCCCCGACGACACCACCATCGCGTTCCTGCATGGCCGCCCGTTCGCGCCGAAGGGCCAGGCTTGGGAAGCGGCCGTGGCGCACTGGCGTACCCTGTGCAGCGATGACGGTGCGCCGTTCGACGCCAGCGTGCACGTCGACGCGTCGCGCCTCGCGCCGATGATCACGTGGGGCACCAACCCCGGGATGGGCATTGCCATCGACGCACCGGTGCCGGACGACGGTAGGGCCGCGTCACAGCGCGCGTTCGCGTATATGGGCGTCACGCCTGGGCGCCCCCTCCTCGGACAACCGGTGGACGTGGTCTTCATTGGCAGCTGCACCAACGGGCGCCTCGACGATCTGCGGGTCGCCGCGCGGATGCTGGAGGGGCAGCGGGTCGCGCCGCACACTCGGCTCCTTGTCGTGCCCGGCTCGCAGCAGGTCAAACGCGACGCCGAAGCCGAAGGGCTCGCCGAGATCTTCCGCGCGGCTGGCGCCGAGTGGCGGGAAAGCGGTTGCAGCATGTGCATCGCGATGAACGGCGATACCGTGGGTCGCGGACAGCTCGCCATCAGCACCAGCAATCGCAATTTCGAAGGACGGCAGGGCGCCGGCGCGCGCACCTTGCTGGCCTCACCGGCCACCGCCGCCGCCTCGGCCATCGCCGGCGCCGTCGCCGATCCGCGTCGGACGCCGGTGTTGGCGCGTCCACTCGTGCTGGAGGGCGCGGCATGAGCACCACCACGCGTACGCCGTGGACCACGCTCGCATCCGCTGCGGTCGTGCTCCCGCACAACGATGTGGATACGGACCAGATCATTCCCGCTCGGTTCCTGACCACCACCGCGCGCGCCGGCCTCGGGGCGCTGGCATTTTACGATTGGCGGTACGACGAACACGGTGCGCCGCGCCCCGACTTCGTCTTGAATGGTGTGGCCGCGGCGGGGCGACAACTCCTCGTGGCTGGAGAGAATTTCGGCTGTGGCTCCAGTCGCGAGCATGCTCCGTGGGCCTTGCTCGATGCCGGCTTTCGGGCCGTCATTGCCGCCTCGTTCGCCGACATCTTTCGCAGCAACGCGAATCGCAACGGCCTGCTGACGGTCGCGCTGGGCGCACAGCTCTCGACGCTCACCGACGCCCTCACGCGCGCCCCCGACCTCACCGTGACGGTGGACCTGGAGGCGCAGATCGTGCATTGGACCGACGGCCCCGCGCTCTCGTTCCCCGTCGATGCGTTCACCAAGCACGGCTTGCTGACCGGGCTGGATGAACTGGGCATGCTCGTCGCCGAGCTCCCCCAGATTCTCGCGTGGGAAGCCGATACGGGTCGCACGGAGCGCGTCGCATGAAGGCCACCGTCACGGTGCTTCCGGGCGACGGCATCGGCCCGGAGGTGACGGCCGAAGCCCTGCGCGTCTTGCGGCACGTCAGCCGGACGCATGGGATCGAACTGACCGTGGAGGAAGCGCTGATCGGTGGCTGCGCCATCGATGCGACCGGCGATCCGTTGCCGTCAGCGACACGGGAGGCCGTTCAGCGCGCCGATGCGGTGCTGCTTGGCGCCGTGGGCGGCCCCAAGTGGGGCACGGGGGCGGTGCGACCGGAGCAGGGACTGCTTGGGCTGCGGAAGCTCTTGGGGACCTATGCTAATCTGCGACCCGTCTGTGCCGTCCCGGTGCTGGCGCCGCTCTCGCCGGTGAAAGACGACCGGCTGGCGAACGTGGACATCCTGTTCGTGCGGGAACTGACCGCCGGCGTCTACTTCGGCGAGAAACGCTGGGACACCGATCCGAACGGGAGTGGGCGGCGGGTGGTGGATGAGTGTGTGTATACCGAAGGCGAGATCGAGCGCATCGCGCGGGTGGCCGGCACCGCCGCCCGGGCGCGGCGCGGCAGGGTCACCAGCATCGACAAGGCCAACGTCATGGAGACCTCCCGCTTCTGGCGTGAGGTGACCAGTCGCATCTTCGCCACCGAGTTCCCCGACGTGCAGCTCGACCATCTGCTCGCAGATGCGTTCACGATGCTGCTGATTCAACGGCCGTCGACGTTCGATGTCGTCGTCGCCGATAACCTGTTCGGCGATCTGGTCACCGACGAAGCTGCGGTGCTCGCCGGCAGTATTGGCTTGCTCCCGAGTGCATCGCTGGGAGAACGACGGCGCGACGGGACCGTCCCTGGGCTGTACGAACCCATTCACGGGTCTGCCCCCGACATTGCCGGCCAAGGCAAGGCCAACCCCGCGGGCACAATCCTCAGCGTCGCGATGATGCTTCGGCACAGCTTCAGTCGCGAGCATGCCGCCGCCGAGATCGAAGCCGCCGTGTACGGGGCGATCAACGCCGGAGTGCGCACGGCGGACTGCGTACAACCTGGCGAGATCGCCTGTACGACCACCGCCTTCACCGATGCCGTGTTGAGTCGACTGGGGTAGATTCCCGATTGCGCACCGTCCCGCCGAGGCGCAGCATCAGGAGGTGCATGATGTGGTGCACCTCCCCAGTCCCACTCCTCGGCCCCAAGCTATGTCACGCCTGCGCCACTTCAGCGCGCTGCTCTGCGCGCTGCATGTCACTGCGTCCGCCGCCTACGCCCAGATCGATGCGCGCTTGCTGGGCGGCTACCAGTGGCGCAACATCGGCCCCTTCCGCTCCGGCCGCGTCGGCGCCGTGAGCGGTTCCATGAGTGAGCCCGGCACCTTCTACGCCGGCTTCCCCGGCGGCGGCCTGTGGAAGACCACGAGCGCCGGCATGGTCTGGACGCCGGTCTTCGACAGCGTGAAGGAGGTCTCCTCGGTGGGCGCCGTGGAAGTGGCGCCGTCGAACAGCCGCATCGTGTATGTCGGGACTGGCGACATGATCACCGGCGGCACCTTCGATGGCGGCAATGGCGTGTACAAGAGCACCGACGCCGGCGCGACCTGGCAGCATCTCGGCCTCGCCGGCACGAAACACATCCAGACGATGCTCGTGGACAAGACGAACCCCGACATCGTGCTCGTGGGCGCGCTGGGCGATCACATGGAGCGGAGCGCCGAGCGCGGCATCTTCCGCACCACCGACGGCGGCAAGAGCTGGACCAAGGTGCTCTTCGTGGACAACGAAGTGGGCGTCACCAAGCTCGCGCGCGCCTGGGACGTCCCGACCGTGATCTTCGCCGCCACCGCCAAGCACTACGCGGGACCCGGCTTCAACAACTGCTGCCGCACCTGGCAGTTCAGCAGCGGCGCCAGGCTCACGAGCGACAGCACGAAGAGTGGCTCCGCGCTCTACAAGAGCCTCGATGGCGGCGTCACGTGGGCCGAAGTGAAGGGCACCGGGCTTCCGAAGCTCGATGGCCGCCTGTCGGTGGCGGTGGCGATGAATACGAACGCGCAGCGCGTCTATCTCATCACCAACAGTGCGCTCTATCGCTCCGACGATCAGGGCGCGACGTGGACACGCATGGCCGCCGACGACGAGCGCATTCACAACGGGCAGGGCGGCTACAGCGCCGGCGTGTATGTCGATCCGCGTAATCCGGATGTGGTCATCACGCTGAACACCGCGAGCTACATCTCCCGCGATGGGGGCAAGACGTTCACCGGCCTCAAGGGCGCGCCAGGGGGGGATGATCCGCAGCAGTGGTGGATCGACCCCACCAACGGCGACCGCATGCTCGCCGGCTACGATCAGGGCGCGATCGTCACGCTCGATGGCGGCAAGACCTGGAGCTCGTGGTACAACCAGTCGGTCGAGCAGATCTATCACCTCGCCACCGACAACAGCTTCCCGTACTTCGTGTACGGCTCGCAGCAGGACGCCGGCGCCATCCGCACGCGGGCGCGCGGCAATCTCGGCGCGGTCACGATGTTCGACTGGAACCCGGTGAACGGCTGGGAGTGGGGCACGGTGCAGCCCGATCCGCACGATCCGAACACCGTATACGCGAGCGGCAGTGGGCTGGTGAAGATCACGTATCCCAGCGAGCAGTGGATCAACGTGAGTCCGGCGCTCGATCCCGCCACGCTGGCCCGCACGACCAACTCGCAGCCGCTGCTCTTCCTGCCGTGGAACCCGCGCCAACTGCTGCTGGGGTTGCACTACGTGGCGAGTACCACCGATGGCGGCGCGCACTGGTCGCACCTGAGCCCTGATCTCGGCGTGCCCAAGGGGATGGACTCGGCCTCCGCCTTCAACACGCCGGGCGGGCGCGGTGCGATTGAATCGTTCGCCGCGTCGCGTGTGGGGCGCGGCATCATCTGGGCTGGTACCAACAACGGCCTGATTCACGTCACGAGGAATGCGGGGCTCAGCTGGACCGATGTGAGTATCGCCGATCTCCCCAATCCGCGCCGCGCGAACGTGGGCGCCATCGCCACCTCGCCGACCCAGGCCGGCACGGCATACGCCGTTGTGGATTACCTGCGGGCAGGCGATCACACGCCCTTCGTGTACCGCACGCGCGACTTCGGCGCGCACTGGACGCGCATCATCAGCGGGCTGCCCACCAACGAACCGAGCGGCAGCTTTGCCCGTGTCATTCGCGCCGATCCCAAGCGCGCCGGCTTGCTCTACCTCGGCACGGAAAGCGGCGTCTACGTGTCGTTCGACGACGGCGACCACTGGCAGAGCCTGCAGGCCGGTTTGCCGAACACGCCAGTGCGCGATCTCGAGGTCAAGGAGCACGACCTCGTCATCGCCACCCACGGCCGCGGCTTCTGGGTGCTCGATGACATCTCCCGCCTGCGGCAGCTCGCCGACGCCGATGCCGCCAAGGCCGCGCAGCTGTACGCGCCGGGTACGGCGGTGCGCATGCGTCGGAACGTGGGTTCGAACACCCCGCTGCCGCCCGAGATTCCGCATGCCGACAACGCGCCCGATGGCGCGCTCATCGACTACTGGCTCGCACAACCGGCGTCGGCGGTCTCGCTGGATGTGCTGAACGCCGCGGGGCAAGTCGTGCGGCACCTGAGCAGCGCGCCCATCGCACCGGTGCCAGAGGCGGCGAAGCCGCCGCACCCGAACTTCTGGGTGGCCGTGCCGCAGCCGCTTCCGACGAGTGCTGGTGCCCATCGCGTGCAGTGGGATCTGCGCCGCGATGCGCCGAACGCGCTGTCGCACAGCTTCGAGATCAATGCCAACCCCGGTCGGACGCCAGCGTCTCCCGAAGGCGCCCTGGTGCCACCTGGCCGCTACACGCTCAAGCTCACTGCCAACGGCGTCACCACCACGCAGCCCATCACGGTGGTGAATGATCCGCGCGTGCGCGCCACCGTGGCCGACGTGCAGGCGCAGGATTCGTTGCAGGTCATCCTCACGCGCGCCATCAACGACAGTTACGCCGACCATCGCGCCGCCGAGGCGGCACGCAAGGGCGCAACGGGGGCGAAGGCGGCCGTGCTCGACACGCTGCTTGGCGCCGCGCGCCCGCGTCCCGTGCCGGGCGCCGTGCCGCACAGCACGAGCTTCAAGGCCGTGCACGACGCGCTCATCGGCCAGCTCAACACCCAGGACAATGCCGATCTGCGGCCCACGCCGAGCATGTGGGCGGGGCTCCGGGCCGTGTGTGCGGACTATCGCGCGCTGCAAGCCAAGTGGGACGCCGTGATGAGCCAGAAGCCCACCCGCCCCAAGAACGGCTGTTGATCAGACATCCGACCTCAGCGCCCGAGACCGAGTTCCGATGTCTGACGGCAGTCCGACGTCCGAGGCCCGATCAGTGGCGGCTGACGAACGCGAGCAGCGCGTGGTTCACCGCCTCCGCAGCACTCCACTGTGCCCAGTGCCCGGCGTTCGGGAGCCGCTCGATCGTGAGATCGGGCACCCACCGCTCCAGCCCCTCAATGAGCGCGGGCCCGAGATACGGATCCTGCAGGCCCCACAGGATCTGCGTGGGGCAGGTGACCGGCTGCGACGACGCGGGGCGGATGCGGAACAGCGCGCGATAGTAGTGCACCGCCGCGCGCCACGCGGCGCGGGTCGCAAAGGCCTGCCGGTAGGCCGCGCGCGCGTCGGGGGAATGCGTGCCTTCACGCAGGATCGTGGCGAACAGCCGCCGCGTGAGCGCGCGGAGCGCCAACTCGGGCAGCACCGGCACCTGAAACGCCAGCATGTACCACGAGCGCCGGCGTTGCGCCCAATTGCGCGCCAGCTCGCGGCGGAAGGCCTTGGGGTGCGGCGCGTTAATGATGGTCAGGGACCGAAGCACCGCGGGGTGCTGCATGGCCACGTGCCACGCGATGACACCGCCCCAGTCATGCCCCACCAGATGCACGCGACCACCCAGCTGGTCGGCGAGGGCGGCGACGTCGCGCGCCAACACATCAAGGGCGTACGCCGCGATCCCTTCGGGGCGCTCGCTCTCGCCGTAGCCGCGCAGATCCGGGGCCACCGCGCGATACCCAGCAGCGGCCAGCGCCTCCATCTGGGCTTCCCAGCTCACGGCGAGATCGGGGAAGCCGTGCAGGAGGAGCACCACCGGACCGTCGCCCCGTGTGAGGCACGAGAGTCGTACCCCATTTGCGGAAACGACGGTCTGGGTCACCGCCGTCACCCGATCGGCTTCTTGGGCACGAACACGTTCGGCACACCGAAGCGCGAGAGCATTGCGTTGAAGGCGCTCAGCTCCTTGTCCTCGAGCTGCTGCAGCGTGTTGAGCTGCACATCGAGCTTGCCGCCCAGATCCTTGAGGATGTCGCCGTGCTGCGCCGTCGGCGGGTTCGTGCCTTCCAACACCTGGCCGTTCAGGCTCAGGAACATCTGGTACAGCTTGATCGGATAGTTGAGCGTCGCCTGATCGGCCTTCGTGTACACCTCGTACACTTCCGCCCGCACGGTCTCGAGCTTCTTCCGCAGCGCCGTGGCCGCGGTGCGCACGGAATCGGCGTAGGCTTGCGACCCGGCCTGGCGCGCGCGCTCATCGAGCTGCCGCTGCAGGTCCTGAATGCGCTGCACGGTCTCGGTGATGCTCGAAATGCGGTTGCTCACGGCGAGCCCCATATCGAGCTGCGCCTTGTACTCGGCGGCGGTGAGCGCAATACGCGGGTCGGGCTTGATGGTGAAGGGCTGCGTGAGCGTGTCCTTGCCCACCACCAGCCGCACGCGATACTCGCCGGGCACGGCCGTCGGGCCGTCACCCGAGCCGTAGTCCACCACCGTATTCGGAATGCGGCGCGGCTTGGGATAGCCGAGGTCCCAGGTGAAGCGATTGGCACCCACGCGCCCATGCACAACTGAATCGGCCGGCGCATACGCGAGCTCCGGTTCGTTCTGCTTGGCGCGCGCCGCGGCGGCCGCGGAGTCGGCCGCCGGGTTGCCGGTGCTGTCCTTCTTGGGCACGGACTCGCTGGTGAAGGTGCGAATCACGGAGCCGTCGGCCGTGAGGAACTGCAGCGTGATCGGCTTGTCCGGCTTGGCCGAGAGCCAGTAGTCCACGTTCACGCCGTAGCGCGGATTGGTGCCGGGCGCCCCGCTGCCACCGTTGCTCGTCCAGCGCACCGCCGGTGCGGGCGAGAACAGATGCACCGGCTTGGCCATGATCTCGGCGCTCAGTGTCCGCAGCGGCGTGATGTCATCGAGCGCCCAGAAGGCGCGGCCGTGCGTGGCGATGAGGAGGTCGTTGTCGTGCACGTTCAAGTCGCGGACGCTCACCCGCGGCAGGTTGAGCTGCAGCGGCTCCCACGACGTCCCATCGTTCATCGACACATACACGCCGGTCTCGGTGCCGGCAAAGAGCAGTCCCTTGCGCTTGATGTCGCTGCGGATGGCGCGCGTGTAGGCGCCCATCGGAATGCCGGCATCGATGCGCGTCCACGTGGCACCGTAGTCCGTCGTCTTGAACAGGTATGGCGCGAAGTCGTCCTGCTGATAGCGGTTCGCGGCGAGATAGGCCGTGCCGGCATCGAACGGCGACGGTTCGATGATCGAGACGCGCGTGAACTTCCCGAATGCCTTGGGGCTCACGTTCTTCCACGACGCGCCGTTGTCGGTGGACACGTGCACCAGGCCGTCGTCGCTGCCGGCCCAGAGCACGCCCGCCTTCACCGGGCTTTCGGCGAACGCAAAGATGGTGGCGTACCACTCGGTGCCGGTCATGTCGCCGGTCACCGGGCCGCCGCTGCGTCCCATCGTGGTGGTGTCGTGCAGCGTGAGGTCGGGGGAGATCTTCTCCCAGCTCGCGCCTTCGTTCTTCGTGCGCCAGACGAACTGCGACGTGGCGTAGAGCGTCTTCGGATCGTGCGGCGAGAAGAGAATCGGGTACGTCCACTGGAAGCGCTGCGGCACATCCTTCACCGCCCAGCCGTCGTAGTTGTACAGCCACACCGACACATCGCGCGTGTCGCGCGTCTTGCTGTCATGGCGCGTCAGCATGCCCATGTAGCAGCCGCCGTAGGTGATGGTCGGCTTGAGCGGGTCCACCGCGATGTACGCATTCTCGCAGCCGCCCACACTCCACCAGTCGCGTTCGGTGATGCGCCCGTAGTCGGAGCGGTGCGGAATGGAGACGGTGCTGTTGTCCTGCTGCGCGCCGTAGAGGCGATACGGCTGCTGATTGTCGGTGGTCACATGGTAGAACTGCGCGGTGGGCTGGTTGTCCACCGAGCTCCAGGTGCGCCCGCCGTCGAGCGAAATCGTGGCCCCGCCGTCGTTCGCGTTGATCAGGCGGTCGGAGTTCTTGGGGTCGATCCACATGATGTGGGTATCGCCGTGCGGCACCCGCACCGTGGTGAAGGTACGCCCGCCGTCGATCGACTTGTTCACCTGCAGATTCATGACGTACACGGTGTTCTCATTCAGCGGATCGGCCGTGAGCGTCGTGTAGTAGAATGGGCGCACCACGAACTTCTGGTCGCCATTCACGCGCTGCCACGACTCGCCGCCGTTGTCGCTGCGGAACACGCCGCCCGACGAATCCTGCGCTTCGATGTTCGCATACACCCGGCGCGGGTTGGCCGGCGACACCGCCACGCCGATCTTGCCGATCAGCCCCTTGGGCATGCCGGGGTTGAACGTGAGTTCGGTCCACGTATCCCCGCCGTCGGTGCTCTTCCAGAGGCCGCTCCGACCGGCACCGGCATCCATCCCCCACGGCGTGCGCTGGAACTTCCACATCGACGCGTAGAGAATGCGCGGGTTCGTCACGTCGATCGAGAGATCGGCGGCTCCCGTGCTGTCGTTGAGGAAGAGCACCTTCTTCCACGTCACGCCACCGTCGGTCGTGCGGAAGACGCCGCGATCGGGG
Source organism: Gemmatimonadaceae bacterium (assembly GCA_019752115.1). Classification (NCBI taxonomy): domain Bacteria; kingdom Pseudomonadati; phylum Gemmatimonadota; class Gemmatimonadia; order Gemmatimonadales; family Gemmatimonadaceae; species Gemmatimonadaceae bacterium. Next base: position 3,158 of record JAIEMN010000051.1, on the reverse strand, counting down.
TTCGGGCCGAATGCGTGCCCGAGTGCGGTGACGTACGCGATGTCCGGGTTCGTCGGATGCACGCGCAGCGACGAGATCTGATGCGTATTGCCGAGCCCCGCCGGCTTCCAGCTCTGGCCGCCGTCGGTGGAGCGATAGACGCCGGTGCCGTAGGTGAGATCCTCACGCGGCTGGCCTTCGCCGGTGCCCACCCAGATCACATTCGGATCGCTGGGCGCCACGGCGATCGCCCCGACGCTCGAGAGATCGGTCTTGCCGTCGGTGATGTTCTCCCACGACTGGCCGGCGTTCGTCGTCTTCCAGACGCCGCCGTTCACGGCGCCGAAGTAGAAGACCAGCGGGCGGGTCGGATCGCCGGTGACGGCGACCGAGCGACCGCCGCGGAACGGGCCGATGTTCCGCCAGCGCAGGGACTTGAACGCCTTGTTGGTCTTTGACCCGTCGGAATAGAGGGTCGGGTCGTACGCCGGGCGGCTCGGCTCCGCGGCCGCGACCCGCGGCGCGCGCTGGGCCCCGAGGGGCAGGGTGGCAGCCAGCAGCAGGAACGCCGCGCCGCGCACAGAACGGAGGGAAGCGGAAGGCAAAGTCATGCGGGGAGTGTGTCGGCAACGACCGGCCGCGGCAAGGTGGGGAAGGCCACGGCGGCGGGAAACCGCCCGCACAGAGCCCACAGGGATGCACAGAGCGCTCGCAGCACGCAGTTTCTCTGTGTTCCCCGTGCGTCCCTGTGCCCTCTGTGCGAGCGGTTCACCCTCCCCCCGGCGAGTCAGCCTGATGATACGCCCCTACGCTTACGCTGCCGCGTTCTTTGCCCTCGCGGCCACTTCGGGTAGCGCCCAGAAGCGCCCCATGACCTGGCTCGACGCCCAGTATCTCAAGTCGGCGGGCGGCTATGCCGTCTCCCCCGACGGGCGTCAGCTGCTCTACACGCTGACGACGCCCGACTGGAAGGAGGCGACTACCCAGAGCGATATCTGGGTCGTCCCGATGTCGGGTGCGCCGGGCGGAGGGCGGCAGCTCACCTTCACGACCGCTAAGAACGAGTCGCAGCCCAAGTGGGCGCCGAGCGGCGGGTGGTTTGTCTTCAGCTCCAACCGCGAAGCGCCAGCGGCGAGCGCGAATCAGAACCAGCTCTTTCTCATGCGTGCCGACGGGGGCGAGGCGCGGCGCATCACGGCCGCCCGGGAAGGCGTCAGCACCTTCGCCTTCACCAAGGATGGCGCCTGGCTCGTGTATCGGAGCGGGAAGGCGAACGAGGAGCAGCTGTATGCGGTGGCGGTGCGCACCCTCGAGCAGGGGCTGCCGGTGGATTCCATCACCGCCACCCAACTCACCCGGCATCCGACGGGGGTGGGCGACTGGCGGGTGAGCCCGGACTCGCGCCGGATCTACTTCACGACCACCGATTCGGTGGATGTGGATGACAAGACGCGCCGCGAGAAGAAGTTCACGGTGAATGTGCGCAACGCGGCCACGCCGATCGCGTCGCTCTGGGCCTTTGACCTCGCGAGCCGGAGCACCACGCGCCTCACGAAAGACACGTCGATGGCCGTGACGGGCTTCACGCTCTCCGACGACAACCGGTGGATCGGCTTCAACGCCGTGCCCAACGACCGCTACAAGCGCAACATCACCGAGGAGGGGATCTACGCGGATGTGTTCCTCCTGGACACGCGCGACAACAGCATCGAGCGGCTCACGCAGAACGACGAAATCGCCGAAAGTGCGCTGTCGTTCTCGCCCGATGGCAAGACGATCGCGTTCTCGTCGTCGGACGACATGACGGCGTACAACATGAAGAACCGCCGCGTCTACGTGCGCGACGTGAGCGCCAAAGGGCAGCCGTTCCGCAAGATCGGCGACTATGACGGCGATGTCAGCGCGGACTTCTGGAGCGCCGACGGCAAGACGATCTACTTCAACGAAGGCGTGAAGGCCACGCAGCAGCTCTTCGCGATGGATGTGGCGACGGGCAAGTGCACGCCGGTGACGGCGGTGCAGGGCGTGGTGAGCGTCTCGCAGGATGCCGACACCAAGCGGCTCCTGGTGAGCTACAACGACCCGAGCAATCCCGGGGCGCTCTACACGGTGAACGCGATCGCTGATGTGGCGTCACGCGACAAGTGGACGCAGCTGACCGACCCCAATCCGTGGGTCCGTCAGACGCTCGCGCTGGGGGAAGAGAGCGAGTACACCTGGACGTCCAAGGACGGCAAGAAAGTCGGCGGCGTGCTCCTCAAGCCCGTGGGCTGGCAGCCCGGGAAGAAGTACCCCCTGCTGGTGGCAATCCACGGCGGTCCGGCGGGGGCGGACTTGCTCAGCTTCAACGGCGGCTACGGCGCGCAGACGTATGCCGGCGCCGGGTGGGTGGTGCTGATGCCCAACTACCGTGGCTCGACCAACTACGGTGAGGCTCACAAGAACGGCATCGTGGGTAACTACTTCGCGCCGGGCTACAACGACATCATGACCGGCGTGGACGCGCTGATCAAGGAGGGCATGGTGGACAGCACCAAGATGGGCGTCCTCGGCTGGAGCGCCGGCGGTCACTGGAGCAACTGGATCCTGACGCACACGACGCGCTTCAAGGCCATCTCGAGCGGCGCCGGCACCAGCAACTGGATCTCGATGTACGCGCAGTCCGACGTCCAGCGCAATCGCCAGTACTACCTCGGCAACAAGCTCCCGTACGACGACTTCGACGCCTACTGGCGCCAGTCGCCCATTCGCTACATCCGCAACGCCAGGACGCCCACGATGATCCATGTCGTCGAAGGCGATCCCCGCGTGCCGAGCCCGCAGAGCGTCGAGCTCCACATGGGCCTCAAGCGCGTCGGCGTCCCGACGGAGCTGTTCATGTACCCCGGGGCCTCGCACGGCATCCCCTACGCCCGCAACCGCCTCGTGAAGAGCACCGCCGAGATGGCGTGGATGGATTACTACGTGCTCGGGAAGGGGACGAAGTTCTCGTGGCGGGATGTGCTGAAGACGCTCGAGGAGCCGACGGCGGAGAAGAAGGTGGAGATCAGGGGGATGTAAAGGCGGAACCCCCGAGAGCTCAGGGGGCAGGATATCAGGGGGGAGCGCGCACGCCCGCCCCGGGGCAGGGCGCACCCCCCCGCCGGTGAGCCCCCAGTGCGCGCAGGGGGTGACGCAAC
>JAIEMN010000050.1 GCA_019752115.1 Gemmatimonadaceae bacterium | reverse complement strand
TGACCGACTCGCTCCCGGCTCCGCGAGTGTTACCCATCATCCCGGTCCAAGCGTTACCGATCATCCCGGCTGAACAATCTCGATGCTCACTGCTCGGCTCTCGGTTCTCAGAGGCCCCCCCCCAGTCCGAACCGCCCCGGAAACTCCCGCCGGGACGAAGCGTTCGTTTCAAACGACCCTCGTCGATCCCTCCCGACTCTCTCGACGCCGAGAGCCCCCTCCATGCGCGTTCTCCTCACCTGCGTTCAGGCAGACTCAGCCGTACGCCAGTCCGTCGCTCAGCTCGCCGACGGGCTGATCGCGCGCGGGCATCAGGTGATCGTGGTGACCGACGCCCTGCCGCTCGAGACGGAGGCGATTCAGGTCGATGCGCGGGCCGATGCGAGCGCGTGGGCGCTGCGGGGGCTCATGCTGCTGGTGCAGGTCATGCGCCGCTATCGGGTGCACGTGGCCCAGCATGCGGGGGTATCGGGCGAGTCGATCACCCGCATGGCCGCGCGCCTCGCCCGTGTGCCGGTGGTGCCACCGGTCGCGGCGACGGACGGCGTCGAGGCAGAGGTGACCGCGCTGGAGCGGCAGTATCGGTCGGCCTACGTCGCCGCCAGCCGCTTCGAGATTCCGATTCTCTGCTACCACCGTCTGGTGGAGCAGGACCGCGAGGGTGGGCCGGCCAACATTCACCTGCGGGTCGACAAGTTCGAGGAGCAGCTGCAGTACCTGCGGGCGCATCGGTATCGCACCGTGCACTTCGCCGATCTGCGCACGGCCGATGTCTTCGAGCCACGCGATCGACGCATCATGCTCACGTTCGACGACGGGTACGAAGACAACTACCGGTTGCTCTTCCCGCTGTTGCAGAAGTATCAGGTCAAGGCGGTCATCTACCTCGTCTCCGGGCTCGAGCGCAATTCGTGGGACGCACACAAGGGCGAGCCGTCGCTGCGACTCCTGAATGCGGCGGAGCGGCGTGAGATGCTTGCCAGCGGTCTCGTGGAGTTCGGTGCGCACACGGTGACGCACGCCGACCTGAGTGCGGTGTCCGCTGATGAGGCGGCCGACGAGATTCGCGCCTCGAAGGCGCAGCTGGAATCGATGCTCGGCGTCCCGGTGGAAACGCTGGCGTACCCCTACGGACGCTGCTCGCGCGCCGCCAAGGATGCGGCACGCGAGGCCGGCTTCCGCTACGCGCTGGCCACCAACTCGGGGCCGCAGGCCATGCACGAGGACCCCTACCACGTGCGTCGCATCGTGGTGTTTCCGAGCATCACGCCCGCCCGCTTTGCGCGCAAAGTGAGCGGGCGCTACGTGCAGCGGCCGTCCAGCGATCCCGCCGTGACGCCCGAGCTCATGCCGCGCTACGCCGACGTGGCGGCCGGGCCGGCGGTGTAGACGACCAGGGTTTCGTAGGCGGTCTTGTAGGTGAGATAGCCCGTCTCCACGAGGCGCGCGATGATCGGCGCGGCCTTCGTATAGGCGAAGGAGCCGGTGTAGAACAGGATTTCGCCGCCGGGATTGAGCGTGGTGAGGAACAGCTTCACCAGCGCTTCGTCATCGAGCGGCGCATACTGCGCATTCGACGGCTCGTAGAACTCGCACAGGTGAAAGAGCGAGACCACGTCGAAGCGGGGCAGGAGACCGGCCGTCAGCGTGTAGATGTCGGCGAAGAACACCTTGTAGTTCTGCGCCGCGCGCGGCTCGGCCACGATGTAGTCGACGTACGCCTGATACTCGCCCATCGACGCCGTAATGCCCAAGATCTCGTTCGGCTTTGCCAGTTTCTGGTTTTCGCGAGCGAGCAAATGGTGCTGCCCGGTCCCAAAGTGGAACACCGTGCTCCCCTGGCGCCCGCTCTCGCTCAGGTATTCCGCGAAGTGGGCATCGCACGGACACGCCGCCATCTGCAGCGTCCAGGTATCGGCGTAGAAGTTCAGCTCCCCGGGCTTGGGCTTCACCTTGACCGGCTTGTTGCCGGGCACGAGCCGCTTCAGCTCGCGCACGATCTTCTTCATCCCGGTGGGCTTTTTCGGAATGATGTCGGCGTACTCTTCGAGGACAATCTTGGCCATGCCAACTCCAGAGGCGGGAACGGGACGCCTTTTCAAGTCCGAACTGGGACGAATGGTTCCGGGCCTGCTCCGGACAGGGCATTAAGAAATTCCACGGGGCGTGTGCGTAAATGGAAAGGCGATCGGCTGCGGCAATGACGGCGAAGGCGGCCGACTCACCAAACCTTTCGGCCACCGGGTCTGTCCTAGTCGCGTGGCACTCCACCCCACCATCAGCCCGGCGCGTCGTCCATGGGTCCTGCTTTGCGTGTGATGCGGCTCCCGCTTCTCATCATCTCGCTGTGTTCGCTCGCCGGGGCGTGCGCACGCGACGTCTCCACGCCGCCCGCCCGCGTGGGCACAACGCCGCTGCGCGATACCCTTGCGGCGCTCACCAAGCACTTCGCCGACAGCCTCCATCTCCCGGGGCTCGCCGTCGGCATCTGGCAGGGCGACTCTCTGCTCTTCGATTTGGCGCAGGGCCGCTCCGCACTTCCCGGTGGCGCGCCGATTTCGACGGCCAGTGTTTTCCATATGGCCTCGATCTCCAAGCCGTTCGTCGCCACGGCCATCATGCAGTTGGTGGAGCGACGCCAGCTGGAGCTCGATGCCCCGATCACGCAGTACCTGCCGTACTTCCGCATGAAGGACGCGCGCGCCGCGCGCATCACCGCCCGCCAGTTGCTGCGCCACGTCGCGGGCCTGCCGGATGTCACGGACTATCGATGGGACCACGCCGAGTACGATGCCGGGTCACTCGAGCGCTACATCAGGGAGCTCAAGGACTCGAGCCTGGTCGGCGAGCCGGGCGTCGCGCCGCGCTACAGCAACATCGGCTTCGAAGTGCTCGCGGATGTCGTAGCGAAAGTCAGCGGGGAGTCCTTCGACGACTACATGCAACGGCACATCCTGACGCCGCTCAAGATGACGCAGAGCACGTTCCTGATGACGGACATGGATTCGTCGCGTATGGCGTGGGGTCACAGTGCCGATAGTGCCTCGGGCCAATATCGGCGCACCGCGGTCTATCCATACAATCGTCGTCACGCCGGCAGCTCCACGTTGCACAGCAGCATCAACGACATGATGCGTTGGGTGCGCGCGAACCTGCGCGGTGGCGAGCTGGATGGCGTGCGCATCATGCAGCCCGAGACGCACGCCGAGCTGTGGAAGCCGAGCTGGGATCTCACCGGCGACGTGGAGCGCGACGCCAAGAAGGCTGGCGTCCCGATGCCCTATGACAGTCTGGCCCTCGGCTATTCGTGGGAGCGCATGGTGCGCAGAGGGCGCCTGTTGGTGATGCACAGCGGCAGCGATGTGGGCTTCTCGACCGATATGGTGCTCGCCCCCCGCGACTCCCTGGGCATCGTCGTGCTCGTCAATGCCGACGGCGTGGACACGCGGACGCTGTCCTTTCGGCTGCTCGATCGGGTAGGGAGTGCCCGTCTGGTGCCCGGCGGGTCCCACCGAGAGTGAGTCACGCGCGCCACGTTGGTACGCAAAACGGGCCGGACGTCATCCCGACGCCCGGCCCGTGTGCTCACACGCCTTGCGGTGTGCTTACGGCGTGATCTTCTTCGGCTGCTGCTGCTTGATCTTTTCCATGTACTTCTCGAAGAAGAACTTGTGGATGTCCATCATGTTGATCTCACGCCCCTGGATGTAGTTCTGGACGATGTTGCTCGTCATGTCCAGCGGCGTGCCCGTCGTGATGAGCAGCGTGCCTTCCTTGCCCACCTCGAGTGAGCCGACCTTGTCGTCGACGCCCATCATCTGCGCCGCGTTGATCGTCACGGCCTTGAGGGCTTCCTCTTCCGGCAGGCCGAATGCGACCGCGACGCCCGCTTCCCACGGGAGGCGGTAGCTGTAGAGGCCACCCGACCCACCGGCGATCGCGAACTTCACGCCCTTCGCGTACAGCTGCGCCGGCGCGTTGTAGGCGTGATCGTAGCTTTCGTATTCGCGCGACGGCGCATCGAGCGTGGAGGTGAGGATCACCGGCACGTTCTCCGCCTTGAGGCGATCGGCCACCAGCACCGCATCCCGCCCGCCACGAATGACGAGGTTGACGTTCTCCGCCTTGGCCCAGGTGATGGCGTCGTTGATCTGCGACGGCGTCTCCGCCGCCACCACCACCGGGATCTTCTTGTCGAGCGCGGGGATCATCGCCGCGTAGCGCGTATCGGTGCGCACGTTCTGCCCAGCCTTGACGGCATCGCGGTACGCACGCGCCTCCGCAAACCAATCCTTGATCTGCTGCACCTGTTCCGGGTACGTCTTGGGCGGCGCCGCCGGCGGACCGCCGCGGCCACCCGGGCCGCCGCCGCCACCGAAGCGCCCACCCGGGCGCGCGTTCGGGTCGGGCCACTTCACGTTGAGCGCCGCGGCGCCCTTCATCGACATCTCCTCCCACGTCCACCCTTCGAGCGACATCGCCGAGGAGAGGCCGGAGATCACGCCGCCTTCCGGCGTGCTGAAGGCCACGAGCACGCCGGCCGAGCGCGTGGTGCCGATGTGCCGGCTTTCCGCGTTCACCGCGATCTCGGCGCGGATGTTCGGATTGAAATCACCGGCTTCGCGAATGTCGTTCGAGACATCCACGGCACCGATTTCGGTGAGACCCACCGTGCTGTAGGCGTCGATGAGGCCGGGGTAGATGTGCTTGCCCGTGACGTCGACGATCTTGGCCCCGCGCGGCGCCTGCACCTCGGCGCCACCGATCGCGGCGATCTTGCCCTTGTCGAGCACGATCGTGCCGTTCTGGATGACGCCCTTGGTCACCGTGTGAATGGTGGCGCCCTTGAGCACCACCGGGGTCGTTTGCGCCGCCACCGGCATCGTGACCTGCGCGCCGGCCGTCGCGGCCGACGCCAGCGCCGCGGCCAATGCGATCGCCGTCGAACGCGCGCTCTTCTTCAGCATGCTCATGATATCGAGAGTCGGAGTGTAGGAGCGCATTACTTGCCGCCTCCCGGGCCGCCGCGGCCACCGCGCACCGGACCGGCCGGCGCGTCGCTCGGGCCGGCCGCGATCACGGCCTGAATGAGCTGCGCGCGTTCCTTGGCGATTTCCTCACGATTGGCCTTGTCCTCCTCGAGTGAGAAGTACTTGCGGCCATCGATCCACGTCTGCTCGGCCTTCGTGAACTGCGAGAGCGGATTGCCGTTCCAGATCACGAAGTCGGCATCCTTGCCCGCCTCGAGCGAGCCGATCTTGCTGTCGATCGCCACCGCCTTCGCGGCGTTGATGGTGACCGTCTTGAGCGCGTCGATCTCGTTCACGCCCGAGCGAAGCAGCTTGCCCGCTTCCCAGTTCATGCGCGTCGAGATTTCGGCGTCGTCCGAGTGCAGCGAGGTGACCACGCCGGCTTCGAGCAGGATGCGCGCGTTGTACGACGTGGCGTCGTACGCCTCGAGCTTGAACGCGCCCCAGTCCGACCACACGATCGCGGCAACGCCCGAGTTCTTGAGCTCCGTCGCGATCTTGTAGGCTTCGACGCCGTGCTGCAGCGCCTGGATGCGGAAGCCGAATTCTTCGGCCAGGCGCACCAGGGCGAGGAACTCGTCGGCACGATAGCCGTGGCTCGTGACCAGCAGCTTCTGGTTCAGGATGTCGAGCAGCGCTTCCATGCGCAGATCCTTGCGCGGCGGAATGCCAGTCTTCGTCTTTTCCCAGTTCTTCCACTCCTTCTCGTAATCGCGCGCCGCCGCGAAGTGGTCGCGAATGATTTCGTTCACGCCTTCACGCGTGTTCGGATAGCGCGTCGGGCTGCGCTTGGGGTTCTCACCCAGCGCGAACTTCACCGTGCGCGGCGCCCCCTGGATCTTGTAGTCCTCGGGGAGCCCGCCCCAGCGCGTCTTGATGAACACGTTCTCGCCACCGATCGGGTTGGCCGAGCCGTGCAGCACCATCGCCGACGTGAGCCCACCGGCGAGCTGGCGATAGAACCAGATGTTGTTGTGCGTGAGCACATCGCCCATCACCACTTCGGGGACGATCGCGAAGCCCGACTCGTTCACCGAGCTCACACCCGAGTGCGAGTGCGGATCGATGAGCCCCGGCGTGACATGCTTGCCGGTGGCGTCGATGATCACCGCGCCAGCCGGCGCCGTGAGCCCCTTGCCCACACGCGTGACCTTGCCGGCCTGCACGAGCAGATCGGCGCCTTCGATCTTGCCCTGCGGACCCGACGTCCACACGGTGGCGTTTTTGACCAGCACGGCGGCCGGCTGCACCGGCGCCGACGTCCGGCCGAACTCCATGCTCGGGCGGAGCATCGGCAGGTCGAGCTTCGGCACCTTCACCGCCACCGCGCCGCGCGCGGGCCCGGTGTAGCCTTCGGTGCGCGTGCCGCGGTACTTCGCATCGGTGCCGTTCGGCAGCGAGAGCCAGCCGTAGAACACCGAGTCGGTGACCGAGCCGGCGAGGAGCATGCCGCCTTCCTGACCCAACGGCTCACCCGGGAACGACGCTTCGATGCGGCCGGTCTCGGAGATGACACGCACGTTGGTGAGGTTGACCGGGCGACGGCCGGCCATTTCGATCGTGCCACGGATGCGGTTGAGCGGGCCGTCGAACTTCACGACGGCGTTCTTCCAGGTGCCCTGATCATCGCTCGTGATCGTCCACGTGCCGCGCGGATCGATCTGCGGCGCACGCGTGACACCGTACTGCTTGCCCTGCACCCACACGTCGCGAATGGCCGCCTCTTCGGTGAAGAGATCGCCGTCGGCGACGACGAGATTGGCGGCCTTGCCCACCGCGATCGTGCCGTGGGTCTTGTCGATACCGAGGATGCCGGCGGGCACGGTGGTCAGCGCCGCCAGCGCCTTGTCGGGCGCGAGGCCGCGCGCCACGGCGGTGCGGAGGTTCGGGAAGAACTGCTGCAGGCTCGGCAGGCCGTCGGCGGTGATCGCGAAGTTCACGCCCGCTTCGGCAAGCTTCGCCGGATTGGTGGGCGCGAGGTACCAGTGGCGCAGATCGGCGAGCGACGCGTTCGTGGCCGCTTCCGGGCTCGACACATTCGGCGCGTCGGGGAAGGCGAGCGGCACGATGAGCGGCTGCGTCTTCCCCTTGAGCACGTCGAGGAGGCGATACTCCTCCCCGCTGCCGCGGAACCACGGCGTCAGCTTGTACTCCTGTGCGAGCTTGGAGGCGCGCAGGTATTCCTCTTCGCTCGTGGTCTCGAAGAGCACCGGCTGCGTCCCCTTCACGGCCTTGCCGAGCGCGGCGAGCGCTTCACTCGTTTCGGGCGGCAGAATCGAGCGACCGCTCGTTTCGTAGGCGCCCCACGCGCGGATGTACCACTCGGCGTCCATGAAGGTCTGCTTCATGAGCGCGATGGTGCCCATCGTGGAGTTGGGGTACTGCCCGCCGAGCTGGAAGGAGCGGTTGAAGCCCATCGCCTGCGTGAGGTCGGGGCGCAGCACGCGATCGCGCAGACCGGCGTCGCTCAGGCTCACGACCGACGTCGTGCCGCGGAAGATTCCCTGACGCGGCACGGCGAGCGCGGCGCCGAACCCGAGGGAGCGGAGCGCGGTGCGGCGGGTGGAGTCGTCCTTGGCGTTCGACGTGGTGCTGAACCACGCCCGCACCTGCGGATTCCAGTGCGTCGGGCCCACGTCGCCGCCCTGCGGCGGCAAGTCACCGCCCAGGTCGGCCGAGGCATCGATGAAGCCGGGATAGACCGTGAGACCCTTGAGGTCCCACACGCGCGCACCGGCCGGCGGCGCCATGCCGGCTCCGACGGCCTGGATGAGGCCGTTGCGGATGACGACGGTAGCGTTGGTCAGGACCTGACCGGGGGCCGTGACGACCTTGGCGCCAACGAGGGCGTGGTAGCCCGTGCCGTTGTCGCGCAGGCCGGCAATCGGCTCGGTGCGGGAGGACTGCTGGGCCTCGAGCGAAGTCGCGGCGAGGGCCGCGATGCCGAGGAGGACACGAAACGCTCTCACGAGGGGCTCCGGGCGACCGGCGGGCGGTCGCGGGACAAATGGAGAAGGCAAGCGCCAGAGGCGCCGCGCCGGGGCGCGAGGAGAAACGCGAGCCGGACTCTATATGTTGGGGCGCGCGGGGCCTCGCGGCCAGCATGGTCTCTTCGGAATTCCGAATTCCGCGCCCCGATCGGGCCTCGGACTTCAGTCTCGGGGGCGGTCGTCGGTCTTCCGATGTCGGAATTCCGGGTCTGACCTCAGACAGCCGCGCCCGAGACCGAATTCCGAGGCCCGATCGGGACCGAGGTCGGATGTCCGATCCGTGGGGCGGGTCGCTGCGGGGCGCGCAGGGGGGCATGTTGGAGATGGACCTTCCCCACGCCCTATGCCCGCCAAGAAAGTCGTCCCACCCCCCGCGCCCGCGCCGGGGCAGAAGCTCGCCGGCCCGGCCTCCTACTTCCCGAGCATCGAGAAGACGTACGGGAAGCCGATGCAGCATTGGCTCGATCTCACGGTGAAGCTCCTCGGCAAGCACACGCACATGGAGGCGGTCGGCGTGCTGAAGACCGAGCATGGACTCGGGCATGGGCACGCGAACGCCATTGTCGCCTACGTCAAGGCGAAGCTCGCCGGTTGACGGTTGCGGGGGCGCCTCGCGTCCAGGCTGCGGCCACGCGCCTCACTGGTTCCGGAGGAAGTAGTACCCCGACCCCGCGTCATACCGGATCTGCGCGACACCGCCCTCGGTGACAAACCGCAGGCGATCTTCTTCGCGCGTCCACGTGTCGCCCCCGGCGAAGTGCAGCACCTCCGGCTTGCCACCGTTGCGGGCGATGGTGAGACCAGTCGCCGTGGAATCGATCCGCACCGTGAGCGGCGCCCCGCGCGCGGGGCCGCGATAGGTCCCCACGAGGGTGGCCCGTGACCCGGTGAACACGGAGTCGGTGACCGGCTTCCGGCCGAGTACCAGCATCGCGAGATCGACGCCCAGCGTGCTCGGTGAGACGGGGCCATTGGTGTTGGCAAGCACGACCACCGTGAGCTGGTCGTCGGGATAGTACTCCGACTCGGCGAGATAGCCGGGAATCGCCCCACCGTGACCGATCATGCGATGGCCGCCAACCGTGCGCAGCGCGAGCCCCTTGGCGTAGCGGAGGCGCGTGCCGTCGGTGAGCGTTGCCGGAGCGATGAGCTCCTGATAGCTCGCCGCGCTCAGTACCTTGCCGCCATGCAGCGCGGCGTTCCAGGTGAGCAGATCCTGGACGGACGCACAGAGTGAGCCCGCGGCGTACGGCCACGAATGTGAAATCGGGGCGTGATTCACGAGGCTGTCGCGTGCGACATCATAGCCGCGCACCTTGCGCGGCGTGACGCGCGACTCGGAGCAGTAGCTCGCATCGCGCATGCCGGCCGGCGTGAACACCCGTTCGGTCACATACTGGGCGTACGACTGGCCGGACGCCTTCTCGATGACGAGACCGGCGAGGAAGTACGCCGAGTTGTTGTAGCGCGCCTGCGTGCCGGTGGGGAAGTCGAACGACTCCTTCGAGACAAGCGTCACGAGCGTGTCGCGCCGCAGCGGCTCGGCGGCGATGCTGCCGAAGCTCGCCATTTCGGTATAGCTGCGGATGCCAGACGTGTGGCTGAGGAGATCCCGCACCGTTACCGTGTTGCCATGCGTGTCGAACGTCGGCACGTACTTCGTGACCAGATCATCGAGCGACAGCTTGCCGGCGTCGCGTAGCTGCAGAATCGCGACGGCGGTGAACTGCTTGGTCACGGAACCGATCTCGTAGATCGCGCGATCGGGCGTGGGGACGCCGAGCTCGATCTCCCCCTTGCCATACGCCTTGAGCAGCAGCGTGTCGGTGCCGCGCACGACGCCCACGGAGAAGCCCGCCACGGGGCCCGAGGCGAGGCGCGCGCGGACGAGCGAGTCGAGGCGATTGCGGAGGCCGGCCTGCCCACGGGCAGGGAGAAGCGGCGCGAGGAGCAGGGCGAGAGCGGGGAGCGCGCGGAGACGCATGTGGGTGCAGGGCGAAGGAAGAAGGCGTGGCGCGGTGCGGGCGATGTCACTCAGTGCGGCGCGAGACAGGGCTGCAGGGTGTCGACCACGAGACATCCGGTTCAGCTGGCCTGCGTTGCCACCGCGCATTCGCGGGCGCGGTCAGGCAGCGTCGGTGCCAACGGACATCCCGCGCTGCACGTGCATGACCGTGAGCGAGAATGAACTAACACGAGAGTCGAGAAGGGTCCTCAACGGTCCACGTCCATGTGAACATATCGCGCGCGCATGCCCGCTGCGGTGGATGCTCCGACCGTTCCCGGAGCGGTCAGTTCGTCGTCACGGTCCCATTGGGGTTCAGCTGCACAAAGCCGCACCGGTCGGCGGTCGCGGTGATGGCGGTCGTCCAACTGGCGCCGCTCCCGGTGGCGCTGAGGACATGAACGCCGGGCGTGAGCACCGTCGTCACGGATCCTGCGGCACCGCACGGTGGGCGGCTGCTGTAGCTACGCGTGATCTGACCGACCAGCAGGTCATCGATCACCACGTTGATGGGCGAGGTGATCGGCGCGTTCGTCCAGAAGAGCAGCCGAGTGCGTTCACTCGCTGCCGTGCTGAAGCGCAGCAGCTGACACTGCCCGCTCAGCACATTGGGCGTGTTGTTGGTGTTCCACGTGAGGCCACCGCCCGCCGCCGATATGGTGTGAATCCCCGGGGTGACCTCCACCGTGAAGACGCCCGTTCCGCGACACGCGGGGGCGGTGCTGTGGCTTCGCGTGATGTAGCCGGCGAGCGCGTTGTCGAGCGTCACGGCCACGCTGTCACCGACATCAACATCGACCCAGAAACTCAAGTAGGCCGCAGGGACGGGCGCGGCGGGAACGGTGACCGTGCGATCTGCAGGGGCGGTGGACGTGCCGCAGGAGCAGACGGCGACAAGCAGGGCGACGAAGGAAGAACGGAGAGCGGCGGTCATTCAGCACTGGCGAGAACGGGAACAGTTGACCGCCCAAAGTTGCGCGCGGAGCACGCATCTGGGGATTGCGCGCCGCGTGTGATCCTTTACTTTACCCAAAGGCTAATTAACCAAACGGTATACAATGCCCGACTCCCTCTCCCTCACCTTCTCGGCGCTCGCCGACCCCACCCGGCGGGCCATCCTGGCTCGGCTGCGGGACGGGGAGGCGAGTGTGGGGCAGTTGGCGGAGCCGTTTCTGGGGCGCATGACCCTCCCGGCCGTCACCAAGCACCTCAAGGTGCTGGAGAAGGCCGGGCTCGTCACCAAGGGGCGCGAGGCGCAGTGGCGGCCGTGCACGCTCAATGCCGCGCCGCTTCGCGATGTGGACGCGTGGATGCAGGAATACCGCGTGCATATGGAAGCCAGCCTCGATCGCCTCGGCGACTACCTCAAGACGCTCACCACACCCACCCACCAGGACTCCCCCGATGAGCCACGCGACGCCTGACCCCTACGAAGCCGCGAACGAGCTTCGCATCACCCGCCTGTACGACGCGCCCGTCTCCCTCGTGTGGGATGCGTGGACCCAGGACGAACACGTGGGGAAGTGGTGGGGGCCGCGTGGCTTCACCATCACGACGCACCGCAAGGAGCTGCGCCCGGGCGGCTTCTGGGACTACACGATGCACGGCCCCGACGGCAAGGACTGGCCGAACTTCACGCGCTATCACGAGGTCGTACCGCAGGCCAGGCTGGTGTACGATCACGGTGCGTCGTCGGAAGATGCGAAGCCGATGTTCCGCGTGACCGCGACCTTCACCGACGTGGGCGGCAAGACCGAACTCGATATGCGCATGGTGCTGGAGTCGGCCGAAGCGGCCGCGCAGACACGCGCCTTCGTGAAGGCTGCCGGCGGCAACGGCACGTGGGACCGTCTCGCCGAGTTCCTCGAGAAGCAACAGTCGAATGCCGATGTGTTCGTGATCAACCGCAGCTTCGACACCGACATCAACACGATGTTCGACCTGTGGACCAAGCCGGAACACTTCGCCAAGTGGTTGGCGCCCACCGGCATGACGATGGCGTTCATCCGCGTGGACATTCGCACCGGCGGCGAAGGCTTCTACTCCATGGGCAACGACGCCTTCACCATGTACGGCAAGACGGCGTACACACGCATCGAGCGGCCGCATCTCATCCAGTACACGCAGTGCTTCGTCGATGCGCAGGAGAATCTGTCGCGCCACCCGATGGCACCGCTCTGGCCGGCCTACATGCGCACCACGGTGCTGCTCACCGAGGAGGGGCCGCACCGCACGCGGGTCACCGTGCGGTGGCAGCCGGATCAGACGGCGACGCCGGAAGAGATCGCCGTGTTCGCCGAGGCGCGTGCGGGGATGACGATGGGGTGGACGGGCTCGTTCGACAAGCTGGAGGCGGTGATCCAGGCTACTTGAGCCGCCCGTACTTCTTGAGCGCGTCCACCACCCGCGCCGCAGGCAGCCCGTAGACGCGCGTGTAGTTGGCCCCCTCCATCGTATCGGCGGCAAGCATCGCGTTCAGGATCGCCTCCTCGGTGGCCTGCACGGTGGCCGTGAACAGCGGCGAGATCATGTCGTTGGAGAGCAGCGTGACGCTCGCGCTGTCCTTCGCGATGGCTGCCTTGCCGTTGGCGGTGGAGAAGGCGACGAAGATGTCGCCCGAGCCATTGCCACCGAAGCCGCCGGTGCGCCCCACGCCGAGGGCGACGCGGGTAGCGATGCGCTTGAGTTGATGTGGCATGAGCGGCGCGTCGGTGGCCACCACCACGATGATCGAGCCTTGCTCCACGGCATCCGTGCGATCATCGCGCGGCGCACCCGAGGCGCAGCGCGGGCGGTTGCGCAGTGCCGCATCGGCGGTCGCGGGCATCTCGCCCGCCGCGCAGCTCGCGAGATCGGTGATCTCCTGACCGACGGGCACGCCCGCCACCAGCAGATCGCGCTGCGCGCCGAAGTTGCACTGCACAAGCACACCCACGGTGTAGCCGCCCTGAGCAACCGTGACGCGACGGGAGGCCGTCCCGATGCCGCCCTTGAAGCCAAGGCAGCGCATGCCGGTGCCGCCGCCGACACTGCCTTCGGTGACGGCGCCGCCACGCGCACTGGTGATGGCCTCACGCACATGCGAGGGCTTCACATGAAAGCCGTTGATGTCGTTGAGGCTGCCGTCGTACGTCTCGGCGACGACCGGCAAGCCCCACGGCTGCAACCCCGGGGTGCCCACCTTCCATTCGAGAATCGCATCGCGCACCACGCCCACGCTGTGCGTGTTGGTGATGCCGATGGGGCCTTCGAGCACGCCGCCCTCCTGCAACCACGTCGTGCCGGTCATCTCGCCGTTGCCATTGAGCGTGAACCACGCCCCGAACACCGGCGTCGCATCACGCTGTCCGCGCGGATGAATGATCGTCACGCCGGTGCGCACCGGCCCCTGTCCCACGACGAGCGGCCCCGCCGCCCCACGGATGAGCGTGGTGTGTCCCACCTCGACGCCGGCGACATCGGTGATCGCGTCAAGGGTGCCGGGCGTGCCGCCGATCAATGGCGAGATCCCCAGGTCACGCGCGCGCGGGCGGGTCTGCGGACGCGTCTGCGCGTCGGCGCGCGTGCCCGCGACACCCAACGCCAGCAGCGTGATCAGCGCGAGCCCCCCGCGACTCGCGCTCACTGCGGCACGCTCCCCTTGCGGTAGTCGAGCGCCGGCTTCTGTGTGCCGAGCAGCGTGGTGTAGCGGAAGTCGGCGCCGCGCGCCTTCTCGAACTCCGCTTTCGCCGCCGCGAGCGTGGCGGGCTGCGTGAAGAGATCCGTCGCCGTGAGCGCCATGGTCTTGGCGGCGATCATCATCCCCTTCGCACCGATCGACATTCCGCCGGCTGCGACGGCCTGCCATGAATGCGCGGCCGTGCCGGGCACCCATGTGGCCGCGTTCAACTGCACGGTGGGCACGGTCCAGCTCACATCACCCACATCGGTGGATCCGGCATCGTTGCCGCGCGTGAGTGGACGAACCTGTGACGTCATGTCGAGCGGTTTGGCCACGAAGTTGGGCGACTTCTGCAGTTGCTCGGCGAAGGCGCGCTCCTCGGCGGTCATCGTATAGCCGCCCACGCGCTCGAGCGCGCGCTGCTGCACCTTGGCCAGCGTTTCGTTGGGGAGCAGCGCATAGACCGAGCCGGTGAGCGTCAGGTCAAACGTCGTGCCGGTGCCGATCGCGGCCCCCTTGGCGGCGTTCACGACGCGCTCCCACACGTCCTTCACCACCTTCATGTCCACGTGGCGCACGTAGTAGTACACCTGCGCTTCGTCGGGCACGACGTTTGGCGCCTTGCCACCGTCGGTGATGACATAGTGGATGCGCGTCCCGTCCGGCACGTGCTCGCGCAGGTAGTTGGTCATCACGTTCATCACTTCCACGCCATCCAGCGCCGAGCGGCCACGTTCGGGCGCAGCGGCCGCATGGGCGCTGACGCCATGGAAGGTGAACTTGCCGGAGACATTGGCCATCGACTCACCGAACGTGACGTTGTTCTCGTCGCCAGGGTGCCAGGCAATCACCGCGTCGACATCGTTGAACACGCCATCGCGCACCATGTACACCTTCCCCGAGCCGCCTTCTTCGGCGGGGGTGCCGACCATGCGCAGCGTGCCCTTCACGTTGTTGGCCTGCATCCACTCCTTGAGCGCGATGGCGGCCGCCGTGCTCGCCGTGCCAAAGAGATGGTGGCCACAGCCATGCCCGGGGCCGCCGTTTAAGAGCGCCTTGCGCGTGGGGCTCGCGTCCTGCGACAGGCCGGGGAGCGCGTCGAACTCGCCCAGAATGGCGATGACCGGCTTGCCACTGCCGTACTCGGCGATGAACGCCGTCGGCTCGCCGGCGACGCCGGCCTTCACGGTAAAGCCGGCGGTCTTGAGCTCCGACTGCAGGAGCGCCGAGCTCCTGGTCTCCATGAAGCCCACCTCGGCGAAGCCCCAGATCTGCTTGGCGACGTCACTGTAGTGCGCGGCCTTGCTGTCGAGGCTCGTGAGGAGGGCAGCCGTGTTCGGCGCGGTGGGCGCCTTGGCGGCGGGCTTGGCTTGGGCGAAGAGCGCGGGCGCGGCCGTCAGGGCGGCGGCGCCGAGGAGCGCCAGAGGCGCGCGGAGGCGGAAGGAAGCGGGCATGCCACAAGAATGCCGATCCGGTGGCGGCCCCGCGAGAGGTCGCGCCGGGCCGCCCGCCGCCTCACCCCTCCGTCTTGCGCCGCGCCTCGGCGAGGAATGCCGGTTCGAGTTGCAGCAGGTTGGCCAGCTTCCGCATGAGATAACTCTCACGCTCGGCCAATGTGCCGTCGGCCAGCACGACCTGCCACATCAGCTCGGCAAGGACCATGCGCTGCGGGAGGTCGTAGGCCTGCACCACGCGCCGCGTGAAGGTGAAGTCGTCAACGCTGGTGCGCGCCGCGGCCGCGGCTTCGGCCATGAGCGCGTTGGCGCCCTCGCCGGTGACGCCGAAGTGCCGTTCCAGGATCCAGCGCATCTGGGCCTGTTCGGCGTCGCTGAAATCGCCGTCCACGTTGGCGAGTTCGATGAGCAGCGCACAGGCGGCGACGCGCACGTCGTCGGCCGGGATGGCCGCGGACGCGCTGGGTTCGGCCGCGGGCGTGGCGGGTTGCAGCAGTCGGCGGAGGGCGTCAAGCATGCCGACAATATCTACCTGATGATCGCCTTCGCCAATCGTTCGCGCACCTTGCCCATCGGGAGCGCTTTGTTGCCCGGGAGAATGTTCCAGGAGTTGAAGACGACAACGTAGTCATCATCGGGGAAGGCCATCGGGAACTGCCCGCCAAAGCCGGAGCCGCTCCAGATGTACTTGCCGTTGCCGCGCGGATCGGGGTAGAGCCACCACTTGAAGCCATACTTGGGGCCATTCGGCGCGTCGCTCACCGCAACCGCGGGCGTGGTGGACGCCGTGATCCACTCCTCGCTCACGAGGCGCTTGCCGTTCCACATGCCCCGCTGCAACCAGAGCTGCCAGAGTTTGGCGAGGTCGGTGGTTTCGAGATACAGCCCCCCTTCGGTGTCGAGCGCGCCCGCCGCGGTGCGTTTCCAGAACCAGTTGGTGATGCCGAGGGGCGCAAAGAGATGCTCGGCGGCATACGCCTCGAGATCGCGCCCCGTGGCACGCGCAAACACGGCGCCCAGCAGAATGCTCTCGCCGCTGCTGTAGTTGAAGACCGTACCCGGCTCGCGCTCCATGGGCAAATTGATCGCAAAGTCGACCCAGTCGAAGCTGGCTTCGAGCTGTGACTCGGTGTTGTTCGGATCATTGGGCGACAACCCGTCCTTCCATTCGAGGCCGCCCGTCATCGTCAACAGGTGCCGGATCTGAATCCGGCGTTTGCGGGCATCGATGTGCTTGACCTGGGTCGTGTCAAAGAAGCGCAGGATGGGGGTCGTGAGCTCGGGAAATTCGCCACGGGTGCGGGCGACGCCGACCACCATGGACATGACCGTTTTGGAGACCGATTGCTCGCTGTGCAGCGTGCCGCGGCGATAGAACGGGTGCCACCACGACGCGTAGTAGTTGTACGGGCCCGTCGGATCGCCCGCGTTGAGCGCGCTCTTGACCTTGGCGGAATCTCCGTAGGCCGCGTCGTAGTTGTGGGTGTAGCGCTGATCGACGACGAGTTTGCCGTGGCGCACCACCACCAGGCGATCGACATAGCCATACGTACCGGCGCGAATTTCCCGGTCGAGGGAATCGAACACGGCCGCGTTGAGCCCTTCGCGCGCTGGCGTGCTGCGCGGCCACGCGCTGGGCTGGGCGTGCGCGGTGGCCGCGAGGAGGAGGCCAGCGAACGCGGCGGCAAGCGGGCGATGCAGAGCGGATACGGGTGACATAGCTCCGGTGGGCAAGAGAGGGGGCTGCCACAAGCTACGCCGCGCGCCCCCCGCCCGTGAGGCGCCCCTCGCCGCTCACCGGATGACGTCGAGACTGTCTTGCCCCACGCTGCGGAGCACCTGCTGGAGCAGATCGCCGGGAAGGCTCCGAAAGCGACTGATCAGCGTCAGGCGCTGCTTGTACTCAGGCGTCGCCACGCGCCCGGGCGGCAGATCGTAGTTCAGGCCAAGCTGCGCCACGTCGAGCGCGCGGATGCGCGGCCAGGTGATGTAGGTGAGGCGTGTCTCCCGCAGATAGAGCCCCGCCGAATCGACCGCCAGCAGTTCACCGACGCGATCGCGCGGTTCGTCGGTGATGCGCACGGCGACCTCCGCACCGGCGGCCGATTGCGCGACGCGCAGCGTCGTG
Source organism: Gemmatimonadaceae bacterium (assembly GCA_019752115.1). Lineage (NCBI taxonomy): Bacteria > Pseudomonadati > Gemmatimonadota > Gemmatimonadia > Gemmatimonadales > Gemmatimonadaceae > Gemmatimonadaceae bacterium. The sequence continues at coordinate 39,252 of JAIEMN010000050.1, read as the reverse complement.
GGGCGCGTGCCCCATTGGCACGCGGTCGCCAAGGGGAGCAGCACTAGCCACGCATATCGCGCCACGCGCCATCCGGTCAGGTTTCGCATCGAGGCTCCTTAGCGCGTCGGAAGTGGCGAGGCATAGAACTGCTTCTCGAAGGCGGCTTGTGAACGGCGCCAGCGGGTCATCGCGGTCACGACGGCGCTGTCGCCCGGCACGAAACGCCGGGTGGCGGCCTCGCCCGTGATCCACGCCGGTCGCACCCATTCGGTGTACCACCCCTGCCACGTCACGAGGTAGCGCGCCGTCGAGTCGGCGGCCATGACATCGGCGTCGTCGAACTCGAGCGTCATCCGCTGCCCGGGGCGCGTCTCGAGGTAGCGCTCGTCGCTGGCCCGCAGCATCGGGACCACGGCGGAGTCGTTCACCGAGCGCCCATCTGCCATGCGGGCGTAGACGCGGCTCACCGGCACGCGCACGCTGGGCGGCCGTCGATAGGCGAACGCGATGCGCGCCTGATCGATGCGCCAGTTGTCGGCGACGAACCGCAGGCGTACATGCACGGGCTCCCCGCTGGCCACGCGCGGCCGCGGCAGCACGAGCGCCACGTCGCGGAAGGCGATCGGCCCCACGTCGCCCAGGCGAGCGTGACTCGTCCGCGACAGACCGCCGACCGCCAGTGGCACGCCGTCAACGATGGCGCGCATGCCCATGGTGTTGCTGTACCACTGGCCGAGCGCGAGCGCCGGGGCTGCATTCGCGAGGTCGCGCGACAGCCAGTCCATGGCGCCGACGCCACTGAGCATGCCGTCGTACAGCAGGATCGTATTGAGGAGCGAGTTTCGCAGGCGCAGCAGCACCACCAGCGAATCTGATGCACCGGCGGTGCTCGGCGATCCGGGCGCCGGCACCGTGAGATCGATCCAGTCGTCGAGATCGCCCACACGCGCGGCCGCCACGCGGCGCGGTGCGCTGGCGAAGGTGGCGGCATCGGCCTCACGCAGCACGGCGCGCACATCGCGCCCCTCGCGATCGCGCGCACTGGCCGGCGGCTGCAGGTCGCGGACGGCCACGAGTCCGCCACGTTGATCGGGAACCACCACTTCGTTTGGCGCGTGCGTGACGCGCGTCAGTTCGAGCAGATCGATGTGGTGGGTCTCGAGTGCTTCGTTGCGCAGTTCGAGGCGCACGACACCCTCACGGGTGCGTGCCACCACGAGCGGGTCGATATCGCGTTGGCGGAAGAGGGGCGCGATGGCATACGAGAACCCCTCGGCTTGCAGGACCGCCTTGCTCCCGGTGTCCGCGTAAAGCGTGGGGCATGAGCCGAAGATGGCCACGGCCAGCAGCGCGGTGCCGAAGGCGCCGGCCACGGTGGCCGCTGCGGACACCACGAGCGTCGCGCCCGGATCGACTTTCCCGTCGAAGGTTTCCAGACCAACGATGCTGTCGAGCGGTACCGAGTCGAGCGCGGCCGGGCCGCTCGCGACATTTGCCATCAGCGCATAGCGCGCGGCGGTCCCGCTCACATGGGTGCGCGTCACGGTCGCCCCGCGCAGGAAGACAACCGTCGCCCCACTGCGCAGATGCGCCTTGACGGGCGTCCTGACCTCGGTGGCCATGGGTGACGCCGCAGTGCCGACGGCGCGCGCGGGGAGATCGCGCGGCTCCGTATGCCAGAAGACGTTGATGCAGGCGCCGGCGGCCAGCAGCCCGATGAGCGGCACCGTGCGTCGGGCGAGGTGAACGGGGCGTCGCGCCATGCTCAGAATCTCCAGCCAATCGTGAAGGGATAGTATTCGCGAAATTCGGGGATCACCTGTTCAGCGCCGAGCAGGATGAGGGCCCGCAGGCCAACCTGGAGTGCGCCGACTTCGAGCGTGGCGCCGACGATCGGCATGGTGCCGCTCCCACTACTGCTGCCCGGGCGCCCGGCCCACGCCATGATCGGCGGCCGCGAACTGCGCACCGAAAAGGCACCGCCGTAGCCACCCACTGCGGAGAGGCGCACCTGTCGCCAGACGGGCAGCCCGAGCATCGCCTCGATCGCCACGGTGCTGACGCGCTCGGTGCGCGGGCCCGGTCCATAGGGGGAGAGCGAGACATGGCGGTCCACGAACCAGAGCGACGGGCCAACGTAGACGTGGGGCGCCAGGCGGGCGCGTACGGCCACGGTCCCAGCGAGGACGCGCCCGCCCTCTCGGCCGCGTTCCACGCCGATGCCTTTGCTCAGGTCGAGGAACTCGGGGCCACCGGCCACGTCGATCACCCATGGCCGGTCCGGCCAGAGGCGCTCGGTGGACGGCTGTGCGTGGAGTGTGCTTCCGACCACACCCAGCACGAGAGGCGGCAGCGATCGCCATGCCGAACGGAGTCGTGTCATGAGTCGCATGCTCTACGGTGCGATTCCATTGACGAATCCGCCATACGTCGGCCGACGTACGCGTCCGCTGCACCCGTTCGTCGAACTCGCCCCTCGGTGTCATGATTGACAGCGTCATGCAGGGGCGGCAACGTCTCCGAATGGCCACGCCCCTGCCCATCGTCGATGCGGTCCCTGCCAATCGGTGGTGGCGTGTGGCGCAGGGGGCCGTGTGGCTGGTGGGGCTCATCATTTATCTGAGCCTGTTCGTCCGCCCCGCGCTGGGCCTCGCGCTCTTCTGGAACGTGCTCATTCCCGTGGCGCCGGCGCTGCTGGTGGTGGCGGTCGGTGTGTGGCGCAATGTGTGCCCCATGGCCAGCGTGACGCTGTTGCCGCGGCATCTTGGTGTCTCGCAGCAGCGCATCATGCCACCGCGTGTGCAGGCGCGATTGCAGCTGGTGGGCGTGTGCGCCCTGTTTCTGATTGTCCCGCTGCGTCACGCGATCTTCAACACCGATGGACCGGCCACCGGCGTGCTCATCACGGCGCTGGCGCTCACCGGCATCGTTATGGGAGCGCGCTACGAGTGGAAGAGTGCCTGGTGCTCCACGCTGTGCCCGGTGCACCCGGTGGAGCGCCTGTACGGCAACAATGTGCTGGCGCCGATGGCCAACGCGCACTGCGCGGCCTGCCGCAATTGCGTGGTGCCCTGTCCGGACTCGACGCCGAACATGCTGCCGCATCGGGGGAGCAAGTTCACGCCGTCACAGGTGGCGGCGGTGCTCGTGACCGGCGGGCTGCCGGGGTTCGTGTGGGGCTGGTTTCAGGTGCCCGATGCCCACGATCTCTCGAGCGCGACACGCGTGCTCAGCGTGTACGCCATGCCGATGCTGGGACTCACCCTGTCGGTGGGGGTGTATCTCGCACTGCTGCAGTGGCGGCGTCTCGATGAAACCATCCTCGGTCGCGTCTTTGCGACCGCGGCGGTGTCGTGCTACTACGCGTATCGCATTCCGTCGCTGGTGGGGTACGGTGCGCGGGCCACAGACGGGGTGCTCGTGGACCTGCACGGTGTGCTGCCGGCGTGGGGCGTGTGGGCGGCCGTCACGGGCGCGACGGCGTTCTTTGCGTACTGGATTCTCGTGCGGCCGCCCAATGCGCAGAGCTGGGTGACGCGGCCGGCGTACGCGGGGCGCTCGGACCGCTAACGGCGCGGGGATACGGCGGAAACGGCTGTCACCAGGCATCCGAGGCATCCCGGGCATCCCAGAGGAGCGGTCACACGTCGAACTCGAGCGCGAGCCTCACCACATCGCCAGCGCCGAGCGACCCGCGTACGGCCTTGGGCAACGGCAGCAGCACACGCCCGGATTTCTCGCGCCACACACTCGTTTCCCACCGCGTGTCGCCCAGAATCGCCACCACGGGCATGCGCCCCCACGGACCGCTGCGTGAGGGCGCACACTCGGGGGGAACGGGCGCAAACGTCCACCCGCCCTTGCCGGGGTAGGTGAACAGCGTGGCCGTAAACGTCGTGCGGTGCGGCACGCCGGACTACTTCACGTTCGCCCGGAAGAACGCCACCGTGCGCTCCCACGCGAGCTTGGCCGCCGTGGCATCGTAGCGCGGCGTGGTGTTGTTGTTGAAGCCGTGCTGCGTGCCCGCATACAGATACCGTTCGTACTTCACGCCGGCGGCCTTGAGCGCGGCTTCGTACCCCGGCCAACTGTCGTTGATGCGCTGATCGTTCTCGGCGCTCTGAATCATCAGCGGCGCCTTGATCTTGGGCACATCCGGCAGATCGGGCGCGGAGCCGTAGAACGCCACGCCCGCGGAGAGATCGGCGCCGAGCTGCGTGGCGAGGTAGTTCACCATGCCGCCGCCGTAGCAGAAGCCCACGGCGCCGATGTGGCCGGTGCACTCGGCGTGGGCCTTGAGGAACTTGGCGCCGGCGATGAAGTCCTGCCGCGTCTTGCTCTGATCGAGCTTGGGGAACACCTCGCGCGCCTTGTCTTCATCGCCGGGATAGCCACCCAGCGGGAAGAGCGCATCGGGGGCGAAGGCGAGAAAGCCATCGGTGGCCAGGCGACGGGCGATGTCTTCGATATGCGGGTTGAGCCCGCGATTCTCGTGGATGACGAGAATGCCCGGCGCCTTCTTGCTCCCCGCCGGCTTGGCGAGATAGCCGCGCATCGTGCCGTACCCCTGCGGTGACGGATACTCCACGTACTGCTGCTCGATGCGCGCGTCGTCGTGGGCGACCGTCTGCGCCTCGAGGAACTTGGGGCTCAGCTGATCGAGCAGCATGGCGGCGGTGACCCCGCCGACCGCCCACTTGGAGGCCTTGTCGAGGAAGGTGCGACGGTCGATACCGCCGTGCACGTAGGCGTCGAACAGAATGAGCAGTTCCTGATCGAAATCGTGCGCGGTCTTCTGGGTCATGGCAGGCTCCGGGACGGGAGGGTGGGGGAGACGAAAATACCGTTCCGTGGCCAGGTCGGCCATGCGAACGCCCCCGCGCCCGTGCTATTCTTGCCGGATGACTGAAAGGACCGAAACCCGTCCGTCCACGCGCGACCATGCGGTAGCCTTCCTGGCCTGCATCGCGGTGTCGCTGCTGCTGCTCTATCCGCTGGCCCAGGGGCAGATGCTCTTTGGCGGTGGCCGCTCCGACATGTTCATTGCTGGCTACGCCTTCCGGCGCTTCGGCGCCGAGACGTTCCTGAACACGGGGCACATCCCCCAGTGGAACCCGTACCTGTTCGGCGGGCTGCCGTACATCGGCGCCATGCACGGTGACATCTTCTACCCGACGGCGTGGCTCCGCTGGATCCTTCCGGTGGACGTCGCGATCACGTGGGGGATGGTGATCCACTTCGTCCTCGCCGGCTGGTTGCTCTATCGCTTTGCGGTGGCCCTCGGTCTCTCGTGGGGCGCGGCGCTGATCGGTGGCGTGGCGTACGAGCTCACCGGCATCGTGGCCTCGCAGATGAGCCCGGGTCATGACGGCAAGCTCTTCGTGTCGGCGCTCGCGCCCCTCGCCTTCTGGACGCTGCTGGTGGCCATTCGCGGGCGCCGCATGTGGGCGTACGGGGCCTTTGCCGTGGAAGTCGCCCTGATCGTGCTGGGCCACTATCACATGGCGTACTTCCTGTTGCTCGCGCTCGGGCTGTGGGCGCTGTACCTCGCCCTGTGGGACAGCGAGCGCCCCGCTGATCAGCCGGCGTGGAAGCCGCTCGCCTTGAGCGCGGCGGCCGTGGCGGTGGGGGTCGGGATCACGGCGCTGCAGGTGCTGCCGTTCCTGAGCTACATCCCGTATTCGCCGCGCGCCGAAGGCGGCAGCGACACCGGCTGGCAGTTCGCCACCAGCTACGCGATGCCCCCCGCCGAGATCTTCACGCTGCTCCTGCCGGAGTTCAACGGCGTGCTCGATCAGTACTGGGGGAGCAACCCGATCAAGTTCCACACCGAATACGTCGGCGCGCTGCCGCTGGTGCTCGCCGCCCTCGCGTGGACCGATGCCACGCGCCGCCGCCTCGCGCTCGCGTTCACGCTGGGCGCCGTGTTCTTCCTGCTCTTCGCCTTCGCGGGGCACACGCCCTTCTACAAGCCGTTCTTCGAGCTGCTCCCCGGGCTCAAGAAGATCCGCGCCATGGGCATGGTCTTCTATCTCACGGCGTTCAGCCTCAGCATCCTCGCCGCGATGGGGGCCGATGCACTCTTCGCGCAGCGGGTGAAGGCCCGCACCGTACTCGCGCTGGGCGGTGGCGTCGTGCTCTTCGCCCTGCTCGGCGCCGTGGGCGGGCTGCAGCCGCTTGCTGAAGGGCTCGCAATTCCCGAGCGCGCCGAAGCGGTCTTCGCCAACGCGGCCGCGCTCAAGGCGGGCGCCGTGCGGCTCCTGGGTTTTGCTGTGGTGGGGACGTTGCTCCTCTGGGCCACCGCGATGCGCAAGCTGCCGGCGCGTGTGGCGGTCATCGCGCTGGTGACCGCCACGGGGCTCGAGCTCTGGAGTGTGGACCGTCGCTTCTTCAATTGGTCGCCGCGGGCTTCGCAGCTCTTTGCCGATGACGCCGTCACGACGTATCTGCGCAAGGCGCCCAAGCCGTATCGCGTGCTCGATGGGCAGGACAGCTACGGCAAGTCCATTCTCATGGGCTACGACATTCCGCAGCTGACCGGCTATCACGGCTTCCAGCTCAAGCGCTTCAACGACTTGATGTTTGCCGAGCAGGGGCTCTCGCCGTCGATGTTGGATCTCTACGCCGTGCGCTATCTGATTCTGCAGGGCGAACAGAACGTGCCGGGCTTCAAGCGCGTCGTACCGCCCACACCGACCGCGCTGGGCACCACGGCCGTCCTCTACGAACGTGAGACGCCCACACCGTGGGCGCGCGTGGTGCCGGCGGCGGCCAAGGCGCCCGATGCGCAGATCCCCGCGACGGTGACCGATGCGCGCTTCCCGGTGAACGGGGCGGTGCTGCTCTCCGACTCGGCGCGCACCACGCTGCCGGCCGCGGCCGCGCCCTTTGCGCCGTCGGCGTCGGTCGCGACGGTGAGCGACTGGCGTGCCGGTGCGATGAAGGTCAGCGTGGCACCGGCGGCGACCGCGCCGAGCATGCTCGTCGTCGCGGAGAACTGGTTTCCCGATTGGCAGGCCACGGTGAACGGCAAGACCGTTTCCGTGACGCGTGTCGATCACGCGCTGCTCGGCGTGGAACTGCCGGCCGGTGCGTCGGAGGTGACGCTGACGTTCGACTCCCCGACCTATCGGACGGGGAAGATCATCAGTCTGGTGGCGCTGCTGGTGGCGCTGGGGATGTGGCTGGTGCCGCTGCTGACGGCCTCGCGCGGCCCGGGCGCGGCCCGCGCGGGCTAGACGGCGCCGGCCGGGCCGGCGGCATCACCGGCGCCAATTGCAGTTCCCTCCCGAATTGGCGACACTCCGGTATGACTCGCACTCTTCGTGTTGTGGCGCTCACGCTTGGCGCCGTCGCGCTGGCGGCCTGTGGCAGCCTCTTGACCACGGTGGACGGTAGCGGCGCCCACTATGGCCTGCTGCGCGGCACCGTCACGCGGGCGTCGGGCGGACCGGTGGCGAACGCGGCGGTCGGTGTCTCCTGCGTGGGGACCACGAACGAGCCGTTCGGGCTCACCGTCGATGCCGATGCGACCGGCAAGTTTCAAACGAACGTGAACGCGCCGTCGATCTTTCCGCCGCTCAGTGGCCCGAGCTATACCTGTCGGGTGCTGACCCCCTACACCGGGGTCCCCCTCGCCGAGAAGTCGATCACGATTCTGGTGAGCACCAGTGCCAACGCGCGGCCGGTGACCGAAGTCTCGCTCGTCGTCCCCTGACGTGGGGAGCGCCGCGGGGGGCGCGGCGGCGCCATATCCGCTCACCGCGCTGACCGTCGTGCTCGGCCCGCCACGGGTCGCGTCTGACGCCTTCGCCGATTTTCAGCGCGCCGCCACGGCGGGCGAGAAGGTCGCCGAGCACCCCTGGGCGCAGCATGAGTACGCGGCGCTCGATGCGCTCACGGCGCGCGAGGGCACCATCGCGACGCACTCGCTGCTGGAAACGTTCGTCGGTGGCGTGCTGCAGGTCGGTGTGATCGCCGCCGACGTGGAACGGCAGTGGGTGCGCCACGCGGACGGGCAGCTGTACGCCTCGCTCACCATTGTCTCGGAAGACGTGCGGCCGCGGGCGGCCGGACTGGCCTTTCACGATCCGGCGCTGGTCGATGCACTCAACGCTGTGGGGGAGCGGATCGCCGCGCTCGATGATCGAGTCTGGATCCGCTGGAGCAGTCGCACGACGCACGATGTGGACGATGGCACCGTGCTCACACGCAGCGCCGCGCTCATGGGGCAGATCGCCGAGCTGGTGATTCGCGAATCGCCGGTGAGTGATGCCAACGGTAACGCGGAGACGGCGCTGGAGCCCGAGCTGCTCACCGCCATCCGCCTGGGGCGCGCGCATGCCGATGCGCCAGGGGCGCCAATCACGCGAGCGCTCCGTGCGCTGCGCCATCATGATCCCATGCGCGCCGAATGGACGCGCATCCTGATGGACGCCTTCTACCTCGGTGCGCTCGACGCCGCGCAGCTCGTCAATCGCCGCGACGCCGCCGAGCGGCAGGGGCTTGCGTTCCTCTATCTCGGGAAGGAACGCGTGGACCGGCTCAAGGCCAACCCCGATGTGTCGCCGCGCTTTCGCGGCGAGATGGCGGCGAAGACGTTCCTGACGGCGTACGCGCTGGAGCGTCTCGCGCCGGCCATCTCGGCCGCGCTGTGCGACTACATGGCGGCTACATGATGACGACCGCGATGTGATCGCCTTCCTTGAGGCGCAGCGCGTTGGTGCTCACCGGCGCGTTGCCCTCGGGGCGCGCGAACACGCGCAGCGGCGACGCATTGCGCAGCAGCTGGGCCGGCACATCGAGCGTGCGCTGCGACTTGGGATCCACCTCACCGAGGAGCACGAAGAGCAGGCCCTGCTCAGCGTACACGCTCACGCGACGATCGCGCGCGTTGTCGATCGTGACCGTGGCGCTCCGCGCGGCGCCGCGCGGCGTGCTCACCAGCAGACTGTCGTTCGCCGGCAGCCCCTCCGCGGGCGGTACGAGCAGCCCGAGCAGCGAGCGGTCGCGCAGTGGCAGTTCGTAGCGCGCGACCCGCGCGTTGTCGCCGGTCGCGCGCGCCGTCAGCGTGATCTGCCGCGCGCCACGCACGGCCCATTCCGGGAGGTCGATCGCGCCGGTCTGACCCGCCGCCACCGTGCCCACGGCCTGCTCCACCCGGCCGGCGTCGATGAAGAAGGTGACCGCCGCCTGACGGTCGTTCTGCACGGTCACCGTCCGCGTCGCCGCGCGCTCGGCGCGCTTGGCCGGCAGGCTGGCCGTATCGGCAGTGGTGGTCTGGGCGGCGAGTGGAGCGGCCGCGAGGGAGGTGATGGCCAAGGCCATCGGGATGTATGCGCGCATGGGTCTCAAGAGCTGAGTGAAACGAGTGGGCGAAACGCCGCGAGGCGCCGGCCGTGATGGCCAGCGCCTCGCCTTCAACTCAGCGTTGAGACGTCGGTTCCGTCGTCGCACAGCCCGCGCGGCTGCGGGTCGAACGGCATCCAGCGTGGGACAGAAAATCGCGGTCCGGTCCGAACCCGCCTAACGCGGGTCGATGCGGCTCCCGCCGACATACACGCCCCGCTGCTGGCGCACATTCCGGATGTTCGCGAGCGGCGACGCGCCCAGCACCACAAAGTCGGCCCACTTGCCCGCTTCGAGCGTGCCGAGCTCGCGATCGACCTGCAGGCAGCGCGCGGCGGTCTGGGTGGCACTCTGGAGCGCCTGCATCGGCGTGAGTCCGGCGTCGACCATCATCTCGAGCTCCATCAGCTCGAAGTACCCCTGGAAGCGGCCGAGTGGGCCGGTATCGGTGCCCATGGCAATGGGAATGCCGGCGTCGAACAGCGTCTTGAGATTGCGCATCGCGACCGGCAGCTGCTTCTGGTACGTCTGCGCGGTGCTGCTGGTGCGCATGGCCTCCATGCGCGCCGGTTGCGACACCGTGGCCATCCACTCGCGGTTGGCGTGTGCCAGGAACAGCGAATCGCTGAAGAAGGGGGGCACGCTCCCGTACACGTAGGTGGACACCTCACGCATCAACGTTGGGGTGTAGCAGATGCCGCGTGCCCTGAGGTCGCGCACGAAGGCCGCATCGACCGGCTGGTCTCGCACGCTGTGCGCGATGTAGTCAGCGCCCGCGGCGAGGAGTGCCTTGGCATCATCGAGGTAGTAGAGGTGCACCGCCACGCGCATCCCCCGCGCATGTGCGGCATCGATGACCGCCTTCCACACCTCGGGGGGCATCTTCTTCGTGGTGCCGAGGTTGTCGTCGACCCGGATCTTCACGATGTCCACGCGCTGTTCGGCGACCTTCGCCACCTGCACGCGGGCGTCGTCGGCGCTGGTGGGGTTGAGGACCGGCCCGGCGAGGTACACGCGTGCGTAGGGCGGGGGCCCGCGCTTCTGCGCATCGCGCGCGGCAAAGACTTCCGACGGTTCATCGCCGAGCGAAAACACCGTGGTCACGCCGTAGGCGGCATAGGTGCCCAAGTTCGCGAGGCTCGCCACGTGGCCATGCGCGTTGATGAGCCCCGGGATCACCGTTTGACCAGTCAGGTCCACACGCTGTGCGTCGAGCGGGATCTCGACGCGGGTGGCCGGCCCGATGGCCACGATGCGCCCGCGCTCCACGACCATGCGCGCGTTCGTCACCGGGGCGGCGCCGGTGCCGTCGATGAGCGTGAAGCCCGAAAAGACCGTGGCCTGGCTGACGGCGAGGGCGGGGGTCACAGCGAGCGCCAGGAGGGCGCGCCGGAGCGAACGGAGGGCGTGGTCCATGCGAGAACGATACCGCTGCGCCCAGCTGCCGGCACGTAGTAGTTTTGGGGCCATGGACGACCTCTCCCGGATCCCCACCGACACGCTCCAGCGCATGCACGCCAAGGTGCGCACGATCATGTTCGCGCTGCTTGGGTTGGACGTGGTGGCCGTGTCGGCATTCGCGTTTCTGCTGATCAAGCCGGAGCTGCGGCGCATCGTGCCGTTTCTGGCGCCGGCCCTCTTGCTCCCAACGCTCGCCATCGTGCCGGTGGTGGGGCGCATGGGCGCCATCAGTCTCGAGCTCAAGAAGCGCGACGCGTCGGGCGCTTCCTGAGCGGCTGACCGCTAGGCGCCCTCGCTGGGGGCGGTCGCGTCGAGCAGGGCCAGCACCGCGTGCTGGTCGTACCAGCTGGCGATCTCGCGAGCGGCCGTGATAAGCGGACTGCTGGTAGGTAGGGTGCGCAGTGCCGCCGTGACTAGATCCACGCGACCGATGCCCGCGGCTTCGTCGAGGCGCAAGGCGCCGCCGCGCGCAAGACGTTCGCCGGCCATGAACACCGCGGCCTCGGGGCAGCCGTTCATGAGGCAGGCGTGCACCACGCGCTCGTCGATTGTGGCGCCACGATCCAGCAGCCGCTGGGCGAGCGCCTCCTGCACGCCCGCGGCGCGCGGGTGCGCGCTCGTGACGGTGAGGCCGAGGGTGGTGGCCCCGCCACCGTACACGTCGCAGGCCGCATTCACGTCCGCCCCGGCGTCGAGCAGGGCGGTCGCGATCGCCACAATGTTCGCCGGCGTGCGTTGCCGATAGTTCTCGACGCCGTTGGCGGCGACATAGTGCAGCAGGGTGGCACCATGCACGCGATCCGAACGCGCGTGGATGAGCGCCGGCTCCTCACGCAGCAGCACCGTGAGCGCCGCGAGATCGCCGGTGACGATCGCATCGGCCGCGCGCTCGAACCGCCGCGCATCGCTCTCCGGCGCGGCCATCAGATGCCGCTCCAGCGTGGCCCAATCGGCAAACCCGAAAATCCGTGACACCACGGCTTCCGCGACCGATCGATCGGCACCGCCGTCCGGATACGCGCGCGCCATCCAGTGCACCAGCGCATCGGCCACGCGCGGCGCGTGAGCGTCGGCCCACGCCCGCACGGTATCGGTCGCGCGCGCCTGTGTGAGCGACGCGACCCACGCGCGGACCTCATCGGCCGGTGGCAGCGGCAGCACATCCTGCGGATTGGGATACATGGCTCAGGTGGAGACGCGCACGACCACCGACGCGGGAAATCGGCTGGCAAGCGACGCGGTGAGCTGCAAGCCGGAGGCGTCGAGAGAGCGCAGACGGGGGAGCCTCGCGAGCTGGGCGACGCCCTCGTCGGTGAGGCCATTGCACGCGGAGAAGGTGACCGCCTCGAGCGAGTCCATGGCTGAGAGGAGAGCCGGCGTGCGGTCGGTGATCGTGGTGTAGCTGTTGAAGTACCGACGGAGGTGGAGGTGGGCGATGTGCTCGGTCGCCGCGTCCGTGGTGTCCCGGCAGTACATGAGCGTCAGCACCTCGAGTGCCGCACAGCGGGCGATGTGTCGATACCCATGGTCGGGCACGTCCATGGGCATGAGCTCACGCAGTGCGGGGAACTCGGGGAGCGCGGCCAGGGCGTCATCACTCACGTGTTTGCAGCTGCCGGCGAAGTTGCGGAGCGCGGGCATCGATGCGAGGGCGCGAAAGCCGCGGTCCCGCAGGTTGTGCGAGCGGCGGAGCCAGAGCCGTTCAATCGTCCGGGACTGCGCGAGGGCGACAAAGCCGTCGTCGCCACAGGTGGTGTCCTGGGCGCTGAGTGCGCGCAGCGCCGGCATCGCGGCAAGGTGCGGCATCCAGGCATCGGTCGGATCACACGCCAGCATCAACAGGCGGGGCAGCTCGACCAGCGACGCCACCCCCACCTCGCTGATGGCGCAATCGTGCAAACCGAGTTGCGCGAGCCCGTGGAGCGCGCGCAGTTGCGGCACGCCTTCGTCGGTGAAGCGGCCGCGCAAGACGAGTTCGTTTGGCGCGCGGTCGGTGGCGACGCGCATCGCGTCGTCGGCGAGACCGTGGCGATAGGCCGGAATGTTCGCGAGCGCCGCGAGCCCCGCGTTGCTGACGTGGTTCCCGCTCAGCAGCTCCCGAAACCGCGATTTCCCGGCGAGGGCCTCGATCGCGCCGTCGCCGGTGTTGGTCCACATCAAGTCGAGCCGCTCGAGTGCGTCGCACGCCGCCAGATGCGTCAGGCCGGCATCGGTCACGCGCGTCATGGAGAGGTTGAGCCGCTCCAGCCGTGGCAGCGCCCGCAAGACGCGCAGCCCCGCATCCGTCACGCCGGTCCACGACAGGTCGAGCGTGCGCAGCTGCGGCATCCGGGCGAGCTGCGCGACGCCGGCATCGGTCACCGCCTTCGCGCCCCCCAGCTGCAGATGCTCGATCGTGTCGAACGCGGCGAGTTGCTCGAGCACCGTGTCGGTGATCTGCCCGCCGCTGTCGAGCACGGCACCCGGATGCTCGGCGAGCGCCGCGAGCGCGTCAGCCCAGGTGCGTGTTTCGATGAGCAGCGCGGTCCCGTGATCGCTGCTGCCGCGCACGCGCACGGGGACATGGGCCATGAGCGCATCATCCGGCCACTGCGCTACTTCGGTGGTCAGGGCCGACCACGACGAGAACCCATGTTCGAGCGCCACGTGCCGTCGTGCGTCGTCGATGGTGAGTGGCACATCGGCACCCGGGGTGGCCGGTCGCTTGCCGAGATCGAGCTGCACGTACTCGCGCAACGAGGCCCACGCGCGGCGATGCCACGTCAGCGCGTAGTGTCGCTCAAGCGCGTCCGGGGTGCCCAGCGTGTAGGCGTCGAGCAGGGCCGACGCCTTGGCTTCAAACGCCTCGAGATGCATCGCGCGGGGGGCGGCGGAGCCAGTCATGCCTGACGCAACGACGCACGGCGGAGCCTGTCAAGCACGCCGAGCCGGATCGTGCGCCGCGCGCTACTTGCCGAGGCGAATGCGCAGCGTCGCGCCGGGCGCCAGCACGCTCCAGCGTGGCCCCACGTACCGCTCGAACTCCTGGACCAGCTCCCGCGCGTTGATGCCACGCACGACCTTGGGCCGTGCGCTCGGCGACCGGAAGAAATCCTCCCAGTGGCCAAAGAGCACGTGGTCCGGCTCGAGCGACGCGAGCAACGCGGCGGGGTAGCTCGCGTGCTGATCCCAGTTGGCCGCGCTCAGGACCACCACGGTATGCGCGGCGTGCGGCAACCGCTGCAGTTCGGCCACCGCCGCACGGATGATGTCGAGCGACGCGGCCGCGTCATGATAGAACAGGCGGAGTGCTACCGATCCATCGCGACCGAGGATATCGATGCTCCACGCGAGCGGTTCGCCCATGCGCCAGCCGTGCACTGTGCGTGGCAGCGTGGTGCGATCGGTGGTGTAGCGCCCCGGAGCGAGCGTCCAGCCGGCGACATTCGGTGCGTGACCCCACGCCAGCGCCTGCGCGCGGAGCACCGGGCCGATCGGCACGGCTTGACCCGGTGTGACCGCCACCACGCCACCAGCGGCGGTCCCCACGGCGGGGCGAAGCAGGTGGGCGACGGTCGCGCTGCCGTACACCGTGGCATGCGGCAGGCGTGGCAGCAGCGATGGCAGATCGAGCGCGTGGTCGTAGTGACCATGCCCCACCAGCACCGCGCGCACCTGTGTCAGCCGCGCGGTGGCGGTGGGGACTGCGGCGAGTCCGGCGGCGATGCGCGCGGTGTTGGGCCGCGTGCCCCACCACCAGTCGCGCAGCGCCAGGTGCCAGAGCGATGGATTGCTGTACGACGGGGGCGTCATCACCAGGCGGGTGGTATCGCGCCACGGCACGATGAGATAGCCATCCACGCCAAGTGCCACGACGTCCACCGAATCCGCGCACACGCTCGCGCAGAACGAGAGCACGCGCTGGCCGGCAGCCGGCGTGGGCGCGAAGGGCGCCGGATCACCCGCCGACAGCCACCGACAGCTGCTCAACAGGAGCAGCAGCGCGACGCCGCACCGGCGCCAGTGGCGGACGGGCGTGCGGATGTGGACGCGGGGCATGCCAGTAAAGTACCGACATGCCCCGCTGGCGTCGCGGCCGGGGGGCAGCAGACGCGTTCCGTGACCTGCGTGCGCGATCAGAACTTCACGATCGTGCGCAGGTTGGGGATGAAGCCGTTGCGCTGGCCAAAGCTGTCGAAGTGATTCACCCGCTGCAGGTCGGCCACCAACGTGACGTGCGACCCCAACGGCGCCTGACAGAACGCTTCACCGATCGTCTCCCGACCGCCGCTCCACGACGCATGGGTGACGCCGAAGCCGATCGCGTCGCTCTGACGGTGCGGCACGAGGCCGCTCGTCACGAGCCCGAGCCCCTGATGCACGTCCACGGCGGAGATGCGCGGATTGCCGCGGCCAACCTGGAAGAACATGGCCGCCGACGGCGCATCATCGGCACCGCTGTCGCTGGCGGCGCCGCGCCACAGCGTGAGGTCCATCGTGCCATACCAGCCGCCCGTGCCACGCACGGTGGGCTCCGCGTCCGCATCAGCGTCGGCGGCGGAGAACATGCCGGTGTGGCGCCAGGAGCCCAGTGATACGCGCCCGTCGAACGCCCGGCCATCGCCGCGTGACCAGCCCTGGCTGAACTGCCCGATGTAGAAGCGCGACGACGACCCGGCCATGGCGGGGGCGCCATCGCGGCCGTCGAAGGCGCCGAGGCTGAAGCGGCTGTGTTCGCGCGGCGAGACGATCACGTTGAACGCATTGATCGGCAGCGGGAACGTGGGCGCCGCGGCGATGGCGGGCGTGTAGCCCATCGACGCGTTGAGGAACGACCCGCCGTTGTCGGTGCCGGCAAATTCGGTGTTGAAGTCGAGGCGACCGGCTTTGAGGCGCAGCACGTCGTTGAAGAGGCGCTGCTCGAGCCAGATCTCGCCGGCCGCGCGGAAGTCGTCGGCATCGATATTCGAATGGTGCTGCATCAGCCCCGCGGCGCCGGAGCCGTTGGCGCCCTGCTTCATCTTGTGCTGGGCAAAGAGCGTGGCGCCCTTCCACCCGGCGAACTGCTCCAAGTCGAGCGTCGCGTTCACGATGGTATGCGTACGGGCGCCGTGCGCCGCGCTCATGCCGCTCGTGCCCCCCGACATATCGGAGATGTCGGTGAACTCGGTGGTGAGCCCCGGCAGGCGGAGCTGCGACAGCGCGATGCCCGGGCCGGCCGTGGGCACGCCACCAGCCGGCGGCCACGCGGCGGTCGTCGCCTTCGCGCTGGCGTCAACGAGCGATGGCGCCACGGCAATCACGGCCGGCACCGCAGCAGCCGCGCGGGTGCTCACCGCACTTTCCGTCGCTTGTGGCGCGTCGAGTGTTGGCACGGTCGCGGCGGGCGCGGTGGCGACGGGGGCGCTCGCGGCGGGCGTTGCCGCGAAGGCGCGGGGCGGCGCCGTCACCGGCGTGGTCGCGGTCGTCACCGTCGCGGATGCGGCAGGCTCGGGCGCCGTCGGCGCCACACTCGTCGCCGCACTCGGTGCCGCACTCGGCGCCGCCGATGCCGTCGCGAACGCGGCCGCCGGGGCGGGACGCGTCGCGGCCGACAGCGTGGGCGTCTTCACGACGGCGGCGCGCGTGGCCATCAGAGCGACGACCGCGACACCGACCAACGCGAGCGCCAGCCCGGCGGATTTTGGTGAGGGCGTAGGAGAAGAGGAGGACATTCAATTGGTCCGAAGGCAGGAATTGGCTGAGCCGCCGTCGGCTCACGCTCCCGTGAGTCCGGGAGTCCTATTCCGCTCTTCGGCGTGATCCCTCTCACACTTCACGGCCCAGCGTCTCGTCCCAGCCGCCAACGCGTTCGACGTGACACCCTTGGCCGGGCAGGCAACCCTTCCGGGCGCCGCGGCGTCTCATGGAGAGGTCCGAGAATCCCTCCCTCTCCTGCTCCCGCCCTCGTATGTCCACGCGGCTTCGCCTGCTCGCGCGACGCGCCACGATCCTCGTGGCCACGGCGCTTACCGTCGCCCTCGTCACTGGCGGGGTGCGCACCGCGGCGCGCACCCGCGGGGGCGCCCAGCTGCTCGATCAGGTGCTCTCCCTGGTGGCGCTGCGCCATGTGGATGCCCGTGCCGCCGATTCGCTGTACGAGGCGGCCGCGCGTGGCCTCGTGCGAGAACTCGGCGATCCATACAGCGAACTGCTCACCCCCGCCGATCGCGCCGCCTTCTTGCGCAGTACCGCCGGGCGCTACTCGGGTGTCGGCATGCTGCTCACCCCGCCGGTCGACGGCTTTGTGATGGTGGACAAGGTCTATCCGAACACGCCCGCCGCGGCGCGCGGCGTGCGCGAGGGCGATCGCCTGACCGCCATCGACGGCATCCCGATCCGCAACTGGAGTGTGGATCGCGTGCAAGCCAAGCTGCTCGGCGAAACCGGCACGGCGGTGCAGGTGCAGTTTCAGCGCGCCGGGGTGACGGCCCCCATCACGCATCGCTTCGCCCGCGCCGAGGTCCACGTGTCATCCGTGCCCTTCGCGATGATGCTGGGTGATGGCGTCGGGTACGTGCCGGTCACGCAGTTCGGTGAGCAGACCGCAGCGGATGTCGCGCGCGCGGTGCAGTCGCTCCAGCGACAGGGCGCGAACGGGCTCGTGCTCGACCTGCGCGGCAATCCGGGCGGGATTGTGGGCGAGGCCTTCTCGCTGGCGAACCTCTTCCTGCCGGCGGGCGAGGTGCTGCTGACGGTGAAGCAGCGCACCGGCGATGAGGTGCTGCGCGCCGAGCAGGCACCGTTGGCGCCGTCGATGCCGCTGGCGGTGCTGGTGGATGGCGGGTCGGCCTCGGCATCGGAGATCGTCGCCGGTGCGTTGCAGGACTACGACCGCGCGCTGGTGCTTGGCACCACGTCCTACGGCAAAGGGCTGGTGCAGTCGGTGTTCGAACTCGATGGCGGCTACGCTCTCAAGCTCACCACCGGGCGCTGGTTCACGCCGTCGGGCCGGAGCATTCAGAAGCCGCGGCGCTTCGATGGGAACGGGCGCTACGTGGAGATCACCCCGGATTCTCTGGAGACGCCGGCGGCGCGCCGCGCTCGCCCCACGTTCGCGAGTCGCGGGGGGCGCACGCTGTACGGCGGTGGCGCCATCACGCCGGACGTGATTCTCTCGGCGGATACGATCACCACGGCCGAGCAGCGGCTGCGACAGGCGCTGGCCCCGCACTACGGGAAGTACTTTGCGGCGCTCACGGCGGTAGCTGAGCAGCAGCGCGGTGTGGTGCGCAGCGATTTTGCCGTCCAGCCGGCTTGGCGCGCGGCCGTGCTGACGCGATTGGCCAAGGACTCGGTCACACTCGATCCCGCGCTGGTCCAGGCCGGGGCGAGCGAAATCGATCGCGCGCTCGAAGAGCGGATCGGCCGGTTGGTCTTTGGCGATTCGACGGTCCTGCGGCATCAGCTGCGCTACGACACGCAATTGAGCACGGCGCATGCGCTGGTCCGCGGGAAGGCGACGCAGATGGCGGTGTTCGACGCGGCGTCGGGGCGCGGGGGCGCGGACCACGGCTGACCGGCGTCACCGTGGTCAATGCATCGCACATCATCGGCAGCCCTGCGTGCGCTGGTGGCGCGTCGAGGGCCGCACCGTGACGGCAAGGGACAACCCGCGTCATATTCCTTGCCATGACCCAACCCATCCGCACGCTCGCGCAGGCCACCGTTCGCACCGGGCGCTACGCCCTCATTGGCGCTGAGCCCCATGAGGCGCGTCGCGTCTGGTTCGTGCTGCATGGCTATGGGCAGTTGGCGTCGCGCTTCCTGCGCCCGTTCGACGGGCTTGTGCCGGCCGATACGTGTGTGGTGGCGCCTGAGGGACTGAACCGGTTCTATCGGGACATGCCCAAGGCCGATGGCAGCCATCTGCAGAAGGTGGGCGCCACGTGGATGACCCGCGAAGCGCGCGAAGACGACATCGCCGACACGCTGCACTGGCTCGATACGGTGCATGCCGCCGTCATCGGCACGCGGCCGGTTGAAGCCGTGGGCGTCCTCGGCTTTTCGCAGGGCGTCGCCACGGCCACGCGCTGGATCGCCCAGGGGGTCGTGCGGCCAAGCGCCTTCGTGGTGTGGGCCGGTGGCCTCGCGACCGACGTGCCCCAGCAGGCGCTGCGTGAGCGCCTGCGCCAGGTGGACGTGACGTTCATCGCCGGCGATCACGACCCGTTTCTCACCGACGAATCGCGCCCGCAGGCGGTGGCCGCGCTGCGCTCCATTCAGTCGCAGGCGCGCGAGCTCACCTTCCATGGGGAGCATGTGCTCGACCCGATGACGCTGGGGCCGTTGTTGGCGGGGTTGCAACAGAAGCCGTAGCTTCTCCCGATCCCTCTCCGGAACGGGTCATGCGCCTGCCGCACCGCTTGCTCCTCGCGTCACTCGTGACGCTCGCTGCTGAATCCCTCCCCGCTGGATCGCTCGCCGCTCAAGGCCGCTGCATCCGCGCGTACGGGACGCCCGCCTGCAACACCGATTCAATTCCCGCGGTGTTCGCCAAGACGGGCTGGCGCACCACGGCGCTGGATCATATCCGCTTCAAGGTCGCCGATCCGGCCACCGAAGCCGCGTTCTACACCGCGCTCATGGGCTGGCGGGTGCGCAGCGAAACGCCGCAGCAGGTCGTGATGGACATGGGCGACTGGGGGAGTGCGATCTTCGTGCGCACGCCGGTCGACTCGTTCCCCGCGCCCGCCGCCGGTCGCGGCAATCGGGCCCCCACGCGTGCGCTCGTCGATGGGCTCGCGTTCGACATCGAGCCGTGGAACGCCAAGGCGGTCGAAGCCGCGCTCACCGCGCGCGGGCTCAAGCCCGTGGCCGTCAAGAACGGCGCGTACGAGGCATACCGCATCACCGAACCCGATGGCTTCGCCATCACGCTCGGCAACGGCAAAGGGCTCACCGCGCAACGCGCCGCCGCCAAGGCGAAGGGTACCCCCAGTGCGCCGCTCCCCTTCGCGGCGACCGGCTGGAACACCGTGTGGCTCGATCACCTGAGCTTTGGCGCGACGAACTACAAGAAGAGCGTGAGCTTCTTCGTGAACCTGCTCGGCTGGGGACCGACGTACGACGAAGGGAGCCAGAACGAACTCATGATCGGCGATGTGGGGGACATCATCGTGCGCGGTGGCAACCCACTAGACCCCGAGTTCGGCAAGGGGCCCGGGCGTCGCGGCGGCGCGATCGATCACATCTCGTTCGGGATCTCGCCGTGGGATACCGACGCGGTGAAGGACGCGCTCACGACGCGTGGGCTCCCCAGTCGTGTCGATACCAGTGACGGCATGGAGATCCATGCGGCGCAGTACAAGAGCTATCACACGACGACGCCGAACGGCTTCGATCTGCAGATCAGCTACAACACGCACGATACGCGGCTCAACCTGGCGATCGCCGTGAACCCGCGCCGGCCCGGAAACAAGTAACACATCCCGGAAAACGGATGGCGGCCCCTTTTTGGCGGGTCAGCCCCTAACGCTTCCCTCGGTCGCGTGCAGATTCCCACGGGTTCGGGAATTCACCGCCGGGGGTGAGGCATGCCGCGTAGCGCCGTTCAACATGACCGGGTTCGAGTGCGGCTCCGCCGCGCCGTTGGTTCGGTCATGGTCACCACCACTCTCGCGCTGACCGGCTGCGGCTCCGCCAGCGCCGAAGACGATCGCGACTCGGCGGATGTGCGCGGGACGACCGCGATGACCGACAGCCTCACGCGCCTCGCCAGCGCCGCGCTGGCCGCGCCCGAGCGCAACCCGTTCCTCAACCGCGCGCGCGCCGAGAAGCTGGCCACGATGCTGCGCGAGAGCGGCACCATGGGGAGCGATCTCGAGGGGCGCTATATGCTCGCGCAGGAGTACGTGCTCGCGGGGCAGTCGAAGGAGGCGATTGGCCTGCTCGAGATGCTCGCGGCGCAGGTGGGCGCGAGCGTGCACACAATCAACGCGCAGAATCGACCACTGATCGAACTGCTCGCCATCGCGAATCTGCGCTTCGGCGAGCAGGAGAACTGTCTCGATGGCACCGCCGCCAATGCGTGCATCCTCCCGCTCGAGGGCGGGGCGCAGCACAAGAAGACTGAAGGCGCCCGCAAGTCGGTAGCCCTCTATTCAGCGCTGACGCGCGCGTATCCCGACGACCTCGGCGATCGGTGGCTGCTCAACATCGCGTGGATGGCGCTGGGCGGATATCCCGACAGCATCCCGGCGCCGCTGCGCATTCCCGGGCTCGCACCGACGGCCGCGCAGCGCGCCGCGTTTCCGCTCTTTCGCAACATCGGTGGCCAGCTCGGTGTGGCGGAGAACGGGCTGTCGGGCGGGCTCGCCATTGCGGACTACAATGGCGATGGCCTGCTGGACCTCTTCGCCACCGCCTGGGGGATTCGCGACCCGCTGCAACTGTATGTCGCCAACGGCCGCGGGAGCTATGGCGATCAGGTCGCGTTGAGTGGCGTGCGCGGCATCACGGGTGGGCTCAACGTGTCGCATGCCGACTACGACAACGACGGCCGCACCGACATCTACATCATGCGTGGCGCGTGGCTCGCCGATGCGACGATGCAGCCCAGTTCACTCCTGCGCGGCACGGGGCCGGGGACGTTCGCCGATGTGACGATCCCCGCCGGGCTGTATCGCGTGGCGCCCACGCCGACAGCCGTCTGGGGCGACTTCAATCGCGATGGCTGGGTCGATCTGTTCGTGGGGCATGAATCGGATCGCGCGAAGGGCGGGCGATCGCACCCGAGCGAACTCTGGATGAACAATCGGAACGGCACGTTCACCGAGGTCGCGAAGACGGTTGGGGTGAACGTGGACGCCTTTGTGAAGGGCGCCGCCTGGGGCGATGTGAACAACGACGGCTTCCCCGATCTCTACGTGTCCATCCTGGGCGAACCCAACAAGCTGTTCGTCAACACCGGCGGTCGCTTCGAAGAGCGCGCGGCGGCGGCCGGTGTCGCGCGCCCCGTGCAGAGCTTCTCCACCTGGTTCTGGGACTACGACCAGGATGGCTGGGAGGATCTCCTGGTGCTGAGCTATGACATCGGCAACGGGCAGGCGCTGCACGATGGCGTGGCGCGGGAGTTCGTGCAGCGCGCCGGGCGCCCGGCGATCGCCGGAGATTCGCTGCCGATGTCGGTCGAGAGTTCGCGCCTCTATCGCAACAATCACGATGGCACGTTCATCGACGTGACGCGCGCGATGGGGCTCGCCGACAAGGTGATCTTTGCGATGGGCAGCGCCTATGGCGATCTCGATAACGACGGCTGGCTCGACTTCTACGTCGGCACCGGCAATCCCGATCTCCGGTCGGTGATTCCCAATCGCATGTTCCGCAGCGTGCAGGGGCGCGCCTTCGAGGAGGTTTCGCTCGCCGGCGGCTTTGCGCATATCCAGAAGGGGCACGCGGCCACCTTTGCCGATCTCGATCGCGACGGCGACGAGGACATCTACATGGTCATGGGCGGCGCCTACGAGGGCGACGTTTATCAGAACGTCCTGTTCGAGAACCCCGGCTGGCCCGGGCGGCATTGGGTGACGCTCGACCTCGAGGGCACCACGGCCAATCGCGCCGCGATTGGCGCGCGGGTCACGCTATTCACAACGCAGGCGGGCGGGACACCGCGCGTCCTCCATCGCACCGTGGGCAGCGGCAGCTCGTTCGGCAGCGGCACGCTGCAGCTCCACGTGGGGCTCGATCGCGCCACCACGCTCGACTCGCTGCGCATCGTGTGGCCCGATGCGAAGGGCACGACCACCACGCATGCGGCGCTGGCCCTCGATGCGAGCTATCGCGTGGTGCAGGGGAAGGCGCCGGAGCGGTTGACGCGGCCGCCGGTGCCCTTTGTGGCCGCTGCGGCGCCGCACGCCATGCCGATGCCCGAGCGCCGCTGAGCACCATCGCGTGTAGATTGCGGGGGTGACCCTCACCAAACTCACCATCCCCGCGCTCCTCGCGCAGTGGGCGCGTATCGTGGACGATGTCGAACGCACCGCCGGCATCACCGCCGGCGCGCGACGCGACGATCCGCAGCACGACCCGCTCGCTGACGCCGATGTGCGCCATGAACTGGCCACCCGCATCCGCGTGCGCCCGCTGACCACGGAAACGCGGGAGATGCTGCTCGAACTTGATGCGCTCTATCGGGCCGCGACCGTTCCGGTGGAGACGTGCATTCGTGGGGCGGAGCTCGCCGCGCAACAGGGGTGGACGCCGCAGCGTGAGTGGTACTACTGGCGGGTGCCCAAGACGGCGTAGTCGCTGGGCGCGCGGGCGGTTCGTCCCACGTGCAGCCCGCGGGCGGCATGGACATATCGAAAAGGGGTACCCAGTTTCGACGAGCGGCGGTGCGGTCGCGTTCGTCGGACGGTGCATCCGGGAGTCCATGTGTCCAGCGCAGCCTTGCCGATTGCCCAGCTCGCTCATCCACTCGAACGGGATGGGTTCTTTCGGAGCGTGCTTCGTGAACTTGCGGGCGTCCTCGAGGAAGTCGTCGGTCTCGATCAGGCGGAAGGTCTGGTCAGCGTCGTGGGGCAGCGTCTCGCCGATGAGATCAATGCGGGGTACCGCGACGGGCTCGCTACCGCCACACTGGACGAGGCGCAGGTGGCGGAGGTCCTCGTCGATCTCAAACGGCGCATTGGCGGCGGATTCAGTATCGAGGCACGCGATAGCCGTCGTATCGTGCTACGCAATACGGCGTGTCCCTTTGGCGCCGCGGTCATCGGGCGGCCGGCCCTGTGCATGATGACCTCCAACGTCTTCGGCGGGATTGTCGCCGAGAATCTCGGGTATGCGCGCGTCGTGCTCGAGTCCACCATCGCGAATGGTGACGGGGGCTGCCACGTGGTGGTGGAGCTCCAGCCGCCGGACGCTGAGGGATCGCTCACCGGCCGCGAATACTTCGCCCGCTAACCGGTGCCGATCAGCCGTTTTCACGACGTAGCCGATTGGCTGCCGGATCAGCTGTTGCTCGTGCATCCGGATGGCGAGATCCTCGCCGCGAATCGCGCCGCGTACCGCGCCCTCGGGTGGCGGATGCAGGCCAGGCCGGCCCAATCGCTGATGGACCTGGTCGAGGGTGATCACGAGCGTCTGCGTCGGTACTTGCACGCCTGTGCCGGGTCCCGGGAGCCCCATCCCGGACAACTTCGATTTCGGCTGGCATCGGGGCGCGTGGAGGCGTTTCAGGTGCACTGCGGGGTGCAGACGCCACGTCAGGGTGAGTCGTCGGCGAAGCTCCTGATGCGCCTGATCCCGAAGAGCACCTCCGATGTCCACTATGCGGCGCTCAATCAGCGCATTGCGCAGCTGGACCGGGAGATCCGCCGGCGGCGTGAGGCGGAAGCCGAGCGGCAACGACTCGAGTCGCAGTTGATGCAGGCGCAAAAGCTGGAGAGTCTCGGCGTACTCGCCGGCGGCATTGCGCACGACTTCAACAACATCCTGACGAGTATTCTGGGCTACTGCGACCTCGCCCTGCTGGAGTGCGCGTCCGATTCCGAAGCGTCGCGCATGGTCCGGGAGGCCGCCAATGGTGCCCGGCAGGCCGCCGAACTGACGCGGCAGATGCTGGCCTACTCGGGGCGTGGTCAGTTCGTGACGGGGCCCGTGGTGTTGTCGGAACTCGTGGAGAGCATTGCCCGATTGCTCGACGTGTCGATCTCCAAGAAGTGCGTGCTTCGGTTGGATCTCATGCCGAACCAGCCGGCCTGTATCGCTGACAGCTCGCAACTCCGTCAGGTTGTGATGAACCTGATCATCAACGCGTCGGAAGCCATCGGCGATCGCAGCGGCATCATCTCGGTGACCACCGGCGCGGTCTGGTGTGAGCGCGAGTATCTCGCCGAGAGCTTCGTGGATGAGGGGTTGCAGGAAGGGCTGTACGTGACGCTGGAGGTGTCGGACACGGGCGCGGGGATGTCGCCCGAGACGCGCGCCCGCATCTTCGATCCCTTCTTCACCACCAAGTTCACGGGGCGCGGGCTCGGGCTGGCCGCCGTCCTGGGCATCGTCCGTGGTCACGGCGGGGCCATTCGCGTCTATAGCGAGGCCGGTCGAGGCTCCACCTTCAAGCTCCTCTTTCCCGCGGCTGAGCGGGCGACGACGGTGCGCGATGTGCCCGCGTTTGTGCCGCGTCCGGGGCCGGGAGCCATGGCGCTGGTCGTCGAAGACGAGGAGAGCGTGCGCGCGGTGGCCAGCGCCATGCTGCGCCAGATGGGCTTCGAGGTCCGCTCGGCGCCTGACGGACGGGCGGCCCTCACCCTGTTCCAGGAGTACCACGATCGGGACCCCCTGGTGCTGATGGATCTCACGATGCCGCACCTGGACGGTCGCGCCACGGTTCGAGAGTTGCACCGTGACTGGCCGCACGCCCGCATCATCCTGATGAGCGGCTACTCGGAAGCCGCCGCGCTCGACGGCCTGGTGGGGAAGGGTGTCCTGGGGTTTGTGCAGAAACCCTTCCAGTTCGAGGAGCTAGCCGTCGTGATCGCTCGGGCATTGACGGTGTCGACCTAGACACACAAAGCGCACCGCGGCGGCGGGCAGTACTTTGGGCGTATGCCCGACATTCGCACGCTCCTGCTCACCGCGATCCTCGTCCTCGCGACGCTCTTTGTGGTGCGCTGGGGGCAGGCGATACGTGCGGCCGCGACGCCCGTTCGGTGGCCGACGCCGGTACAGCTGGCCATTGGCTTTCTGGTCAGCTTCTTCGACACGCTGGGGATCGGGTCACTGGCCACGACCACCACGGCGTTCCGTGCGCTGCGCATGGTGCCGGATGAGCGCCTGCCCGGCACGATGATCGTCGGGCTGACCCTCGGCGTGGTCGCGCAGGCGGTCATCTTCATCTCGAAGATTCAGATCGACAGCACGCTGCTGCTGTCGATGATCGCCACGGCGCTCGCCGGGGGCTGGTTGGGGGCCGGCGTGGTCTCGCGATTGCCGCGACGCCCCATCCAGCTCGGCATGGGCGTCGGGTTGCTCCTGGCGGCGCTCTTCATGACGATCGCGCAGCTCAACAAGATGCCCGTCGGAGGGACGGCGCTCGCGCTGAGTGGCTCGGCCCTCTGGCTCGCGCTCGGCGTGAACTTCGTGCTCGGTGCGCTGATCATGCTGGGCATCGGCAACTACGGCCCCACGTTCGTGTTGCTCAGTGCGCTTGGCATGGACCCGCGCGCGGCCTTTCCCATCATGATGGGCAGTGGTGCCTTTGCCGCATTGCTGGGCTGTCTCGCCTTCGTGAAGCGGCGCAATCAGGTGGATCAGCCGGCGTTGGGGCTCGCGATTGGCGGGATCCCCGGTGTGTTGGTTGCGGCGCTGCTGGTGACGTCGCTCCCGATCGAGCTGCTCCGCTGGCTGGTGATTGCGGTGGTGGTGTATGCGGCGCTCACCATGCTGCGGGCCGCGGTTCGCCCCGTCGCGGCCGTGACCGCGCCGATGCCCGAGGTCACGACCTGATTCGCGCGGTCGTGCTCGCGGTGCTGGTGTGGCTGCTCGCCGCGTGCGAAGCACCACACCAAACCGGCAAACCGGCGCCGCAGAGCGGCGCCGAGCGCACCCTGGTCGTGATCAACCGCCGCAGCCCGGCGAGCGACACGGTGGGGCGCTACTACATCGCGCAGCGGCGTATTCCTCCCGAAAATGTCGTGACGATCGACGTGCCGGTCGGCGACGAGATTGGCGAGATCGACTTTCAGACGGGGATCGTGCGCCCGGTGCGCGCGGTGATCGAGTCGCTGCCACATCGGGTGGACTTCATCCTGCTCACCACCGGTGTCCCCATTCGCGTGGCGCGCAAGAACGGCTACAGTGTGGATGCGCTGCTGGCAGGGATGAATCTCCCGATCCCGCCCATGGTGGGGCTCGATACGGCGTGGATCCGGCAGTATCGCAATCCGTACTACAACGCGCGCGGCCCGTTCAACAGCGACGCGTACGGCATGTTCCTCGTGACGCGTCTCGACTGTGATGTCGTGGCCAATTGTCTCGCGTTGGTCGATCGGGCCACCGCGGCCCGGTCGGTGGGCGGGCCCTTCTACTTCGATGCGGCCCCGCTGCGACGCGGAAACGATGGCTACGCCGAGATGAACGCGCGGCTCTACGCCGCCGCATTCGGTGTACGCTTGCTGGGCTACGTCTCGCAGATCGACTCGAGCGAACGCTTTGTGGCCCCCGCCGGACCGGTCATGGGCTACGTGAGCTGGGGGAGCAACGACAGCCACTTCGACAGCACGGCCTATCACGCCGTGCGTTTCCTCCCCGGGGCGCTCGCCGAAACGTTTGTCTCCACCAGCGCGCGGACCTTTGGCCCGGTCACCGGTGGCCAGAGCCGCATCGTGGATCTCATCGCGCAGGGCGTGACCGGTGTGAAGGGCTATGTGAGCGAGCCGTATACCTACGCGCTCGCGAAGCCGGAGATCCTCTTCGACCGCTACCTTCGCGGGGCGACGCTCGCCGAGGCGTTCTACGCGGCGTCGCCGATGATTCTCTGGAAGGACCTGATCATCGGCGACCCGCTCTGTGCCCCCTACGGACCGGGCGCAGCGGTGCCGTAGTCAGATCAAAGAAAAAACTCGTCGGGGGATCGGGGAAACGGGGAGGATCGTGCTGTCCGCACGGCCCTCCCCGTTCCCCCGGTATCCCCGACGAGTTTTTCGCTGTCGGAGCCTATTGATCGGCGCCTAGATCTCGCCCCGCTTCGACGCCTGCGCGATGTAGCTGCCGGCCCGGAACCCAAGCGCGAAGATGGTGCCGGTCGGCTGCCCGCGAGTGGACGTGACGAGCGAACTGCCGTCCACGATGAACAGATTCTTCACATCGTGCGAGCGGTTGTTCTTGTCCACGACGCTGCGCTGCGGGTCGTTGCCCATGCGCGCCGTGCCGAGCAGATGCACGTTCCCCTTCTGCGGCTGCATGGGGAACTTCCATGTCTCCTTGGCACCGGCCGCCTCGAGAATCTCCTGCGCCTTGGTGAGCTGGAACTCGGCGAACTTGAGATCGTCGGGGTGATCGGTGTACGTCACCCGCAGCGCCGGCACGCCCCATGCGTCCTTGAGGGTGGGGTCGAGGTCCACGGTGTTGGTCGGCATCGGCACCGACGTGGCGTGCGAGCTCACGACCATGTAGCGCGGATAGTTGTGATGCACCGCGCGCGCCCACGCCGCGCCCCACTGCGGCGTCTTGGGCCCCACCGATTCGAGGGCGCCGATCATGGGCGAGACACTCCCCCACCGCGCGTCCATGCCGCCACCGCCGTAGAAGCCACGCTTCGGGTCGGCGTCGTAGAAATCCCAGAGCGCGCGCGTCACCATGGGGCCCTTGAACTCATTCAGCAGTTCGTCGAACACGCCGCTCACGGTGGCGTACGTGTTGAACATCAGATGCTTGCCTACCATGCCGCTGGAGTTCGCGAGGCCCTGGGGGAAGCGGTTCGACTTGCTGTTGAGGAGCAGGCGCGGCGTCTCCGAACCGTTCGCGGAAAGCACCACGCACTTGGCCTTCTGGAAGACTTCCTTCCCGTTCGCGTCGAAGTACACGACGCCCGTGGCGCGTCCGGCTTCGTTGACTTCGATCTTGCGCACGTAGCTGTTGGCGCGCACTTCACAGCGGCCGCTCATCTCGGCCTGACGCAGCGTGACGGCCATGGAGCCGCCCTTGGCGCCATACTCGCACCCGTAGCCCAGGCACGCGCCGCACGCCTGGCAGGGGACGCGATTGCCGTACGGACGGCTGATAATCGCCATCGGGCTCGGGAACGGATGGAGCCCCAGCTTGCGCGCGCCGCGCTCGAAGAGCACACCGGAGCTCTTCACCGGAATCGGCGGCAGTGGATAGGGCGCGGAACGGCGCGGTTCGAAGGGGTTCTGCGTGTGATCGCCACTCACGCCGAGTACGCGCTCAGCGCGCGTGTACCACGGCTCCATGTCGTCGTACGTGATGGGCCAGTCGGCAAAGCCGGAGCCGGGGATGTCGCCCCACGTGGTGCGCTCGTTGAAATCCACCGGACGCAGCCGCCAGAAGTTGGCGGTCCAGTGCAGCGACGACCCGCCCACGGTGCGCGCGTACATCAACCCGCTGTCAAAGCCACCGGTCACCGGCGTGGTCGGCGCGCTGGCATTCGGACGATAGCTCTGCGGGATCTTCTTCAGATCATTTGTCATCTCGCCGGCGAGGAAGATGCGCGCATCGTCGTGCGTGAAGTCCTTCTCGGTGCGATGCGGCCCCGCTTCGAGCACCAGCACGCTGACGCCGGCGCGGGCGAGTTCCCAGGCCACTGACCCACCGGCGGCACCGGAGCCGATGATGACAACGTCCACCTCGTCGGTCGGGCGGAACTTCCTGGTGGGCGTGCCGGCTGGGCGGGCGGGAATCGTGAGCGGCGTGGTGCGCGGCCCGTCGGTGGGCTTCTTCGCATTGGCCTCGCGATCGTAGAAGCCGTAGGGCGGTATCCACGTCGGCGCGTGTTGATGGCCGATGGCTTTCCATCCTTCGCCGTTCGCGTTGCCGCCGTGCACGGGATCGGACACGAAGCCGAACTTGGCCGCGGTGGTCAGCAGGCCAAACCACTCGCTCTTTTCCGCGTCGGTGAGCACGGCATCCTGTTGTGCGGTGCTCAGCGTGCTGAAGGTCGCGCCACTCTGCAGCTTGGCGGCGGCCGCGTCCACCGCCTGGAGGGCGCCCACCATCGGCGCCTTGAAGTCGGCGAGCAGCGTGTCGAGTGTGCGATCGAGGAAGCGTGCGACATTGGCACGCGCCGCGCCGGCGCGACCGTCCACTGACGGAATGATGCGATCGACCACGGCGGCGAGCGTCTTCAGCTGATCGGCCGTGAGGGCTCCGGCGAGTTCCGGCGACTGCGCCAGGGCCTGATGGACGCCGACCACGGCGTCCAGGCCAAGGGCGAGGAAGGCGCCGGCAAGCGCCGCGCCTCCGGTGGTCGCAAGAAAGTCCCGGCGGGAGCGAACGTCAGACATGGAAGCCTTGGGCTGAGGGTGACCTCCTTCAACCTCCCGCCAACTGGTGCGTTTGGCAAATGGGGGCCACCAATTGCCGTCAGGGTTACGGTGGCCTCATGCGGGGCTCACATTCCTCCGGTCCCTTTCCCCTTTCTGATCGCCATGCGTCGACCCCTCCCCACGCTCGCGCTCGCCAGCGCGCTGACCGTTGCGGTGCTGCCCTGGGCTTCCGCTCAGGCCCAGTCCCCCTTCGATGGACTCACCTTCCGATCGGTGGGCCCCGCCGTGATGGGCGGCCGCATCCACGATGTGGAGGTCGATCCCAAGGATCCGTCCACGATCTACGTGGCAGCGGCCGGCGGCGGCGTCTGGAAGACGACGAACCACGGCATCCTCTGGACGCCGATCTTCGACGAGACCGGCGAGAACTCCTTTGGGGACCTCGCCATCTTCGCCGGCGACACGAAAATCGTGTGGGCCGGCACCGGTGAGCAGAACAACCGACAGAGCAGCACGTGGGGCGGCGGTGTGTACCGCTCCACGGACGGCGGCGCGACGTGGAAATACGTCGGGCTCCGCGAAACGGCGAGCATTGCCCGCGTGTTGCTGCACCCGACCGACCCGAACATCGCGTGGGTCGCGGCGGCCGGAAATCTCTGGAAGCCCACGAGTGAGCGCGGCGTGTACAAGACCACCGACGCCGGCGCGACGTGGACCAAGGTGCTCGCCGCCGACTCGGTCACGGGCGCGAACGAGATCCTCATCGATCCGCGCAATCCGCAGGTCCTCTACGCCAGCCTGTACTCGCGCCTGCGCTCGAGCTTTGGCTTCAACGGCGGCGGCGCGGGGAGTGGACTCTTCAAGAGCACCGACGGCGGCGCGACCTGGAACAAGATCGAGAACGGCTTCCCCGCCGGCGACAAGGGGCGCATCGGTCTCTCCATCGCGATGTCCAAGCCCGACGTGCTCGTGGCCACGGTGGAGCACGCCACCGGCAGCGGCACGTATCGCACCGAAGACGGCGGCGCGACGTGGAAGCGCATGAGCGGGACGAACCCGCGCCCGATGTACTTCTCGCACCCCACCATCGATCCCAACAACGATCAGCGGGTGTGGATGATGGGCGTGCAGCCCAGCAAGAGCGAGAATGGCGGCGCCACCTTCGAGCCGATGCCCAACTCGCCCACGTACGACCTGGGGCTCAAGGACGACCACCACTCGCTCTGGATCGATCCGCGTGACTCGCGCCACGTGCTCCTCGGCGGCGACGGTGGGCTGCACGAAAGCTGGGACCTGGGCTACACCTACGCGCGCCTCAACAACTTTGCGATTGGGCAGTTCTATCGCGTCGCGGTGGACGATCGCGATCCGTACTGGATTTACGGCGGCATGCAGGACGCGCACTCGTGGATGGGGCCGAGCGCCACGACGCACTGGCTCGGCATCCTGAATCAGGACTGGCTGCAGATCGGCTTTTCCGACGGCACCGGGCAGGCGGTGGACCTCAAGGGGCACCGCTACGTCTACAGCACCTCCAGCGGCGGTAACATCACGCGCGTGGATGTGATCACCGGCGATCGCTGGGACATTCAGCCGGTCGCGCCGAGCGGGGAGAGCTATCGCTTTGACTGGACCGCGCCGGTGGTGGCCTCGAAGCACAAGGCCGGTACGGTGTATCTCGGCGCGAACAAGCTGCTCACCTCGCGCGACTTCGGTAGCACGTGGACGGCGAGTGGCGATCTCACCAAGGCGCTCAACCGCGACACGCTGGTGATGGCCGGCGTGAAGAACAGCGACATTCGCCTATCGCGCAACGACGGCGAAACGAACTTCAGCGAGATCACCACGATCGCCGAACATCCGGTGTCGCCGCTCGTGCTCTGGGTCGGCACCGATGACGGCAATATCCAGGTGAGCAAGGACGGCGGCAAGACGTTCACCGAGGTCGGCAAGAACATCGCGGGCGTGCCGGCACTGTCGTTCGTGGATCGCATCGTGGCGAGCGCCGCCTCACCGGGCACCGCCTACGCCACGATCGAGAATCACCGCATCGGCGACTTCACGCCGTACATCTTCAAGACCACCGACTTTGGTGCGACGTGGACCAAGGTCACCGACGGGCTCCCGAACGGACTGCCGGTGCGGTCGATCGCCGAGTTCCCGGGCGTGCCGCAGGTGCTCCTCGCCGGGACCGAACGGTTCCTGTACTACACGATGGACGCCGGCGCGCACTGGACGCAGCTCAAGGCGAACCTCCCGCCGACGCGCTACGACGACATCGTGATTCACCCGCGCACGAAGGACATCGTGCTGGCCACCCATGGCCGCTCGATCTGGGTGCTCGATGACGCGACGCCGCTCGTGAAGTGGGCCGCCACCGCGAGCGCGGCGGCGCCGGCCAAGGCGACGTTGTTCCCCGTGCGGCAGGCCACGCTCACGCTCTATCGTGCCGATGTGTCCACCGCCGCGCATGCGTTCTTCGCCGCTGAGAATCCGGCCGAAGGCGCGACCTTCACGTACTTCCTGCCGAAGGCGGTGGACACCGTGCGCTTCACGGTCACCAACGCCGCCGGCAAGACGGTGCGCACCTTCACCGCACCGGCCAAGGCCGGGCTCGTGCAGCGCGCGAGCTGGGATCTCCGCTGGCCGGCGCCCACCGGCGGCTTCGGGGGCTTTGGCGGCGGTGGTGAAGAGGCTGGCGGTCCGCCGGCGGCACCGGCGGGTGGTGGCACGCGCGCTGCCGGCGGGGCCGGTCGTCGCCCCGCGCTGCCGATTCCGGCGCACGACATCGGCCCGCGCGGCTTCCATGTGGCGCCGGGAACGTTCACCGTCACGATGATCGCGGGCAGCGATACCGCGAAGCAGACGTTCAGCGTGCGCGGCGATCCATCGAGCGATGTCACGCTGCTCGAGCACAAGGCGCGCGAAGCGTTCCTGGTGGAGGCCACCGAGGTGTCGGCCAAGCTGACCGCCGCGACGACCGCGTTCCGCGCCAAGCTGCAGGGCGCCACGGGCGCTGAGCAGCAGAAGCTGCAGGCGGTGGCGCAGAAGCTCGGGTTGGCGCCGGCGGCGGGCGGGCGTGGTGGTCGTGGCGGGCGCGGCGGCCCCGGGGCGGGGCTGCAGGCGGCGATCGGCGGCTACTACGGCAGCGGTGTGCGGCAGGCGTCGATGAAGGGCCCGACGGGCACGCATCTGCAGCAGCTCGCCGCGGCAAAGGCGGCGCTGGCCACCCTGCAGGCGGCGCTCAAGTAGCGCCTGGGGGCCCCGGTCGAAACAGCCGCCGGGTTCGAACCGTAGATATCGCCATGGTCCTCCTCGGCAATATCCTCTGGTTCGTGCTCGGCGGCTTTTTCTCGTGGCTCGGCTGGGTGATCGCGGGTGGCATTCTGGCGATCACGATCGTCGGGCTGCCGTGGGCATACGCGGCGTTCCGCATTGCCGGCTTCGCCGCCTTCCCGTTCGGCAAGACGCTGGTGGATGCACGGAGCGTCGGCGAGCAGATCATTCCCGGTACGGGGATCGCGAACGTCCTCTGGCTGCTCTTTGCCGGCGTGTGGCTGTGGCTCGCGCATGTGGTGGCCGGCATTGGCTGCTGCCTGACCATCATCGGCATCCCGTTCGGCCTCGCGCATTTCCGGCTGGCGAGCGTGAGTCTCGCGCCGCTGGGCAAGCGCGTGCAGCACACGGCGTAACACGTCCTTCGCCTTATTGGGTCATCGCATCACATGCAGGTCGATATCGTCGCATCCGCCGCGCTCACAGCCACGCAGCGCGACGCCGTGGTGGCACTGTGTACGGCCGCCTATGAGGAACCGTTCGCGGCCTATCTCACCGACATCGGCCCTGGCGTGCATCTCCTGGGGACGGTCGATGGCCAGCTGGTGTCGCACCTGATGTGGGTGCCGCGCACGCTCTATCTCGACGGTGGCCGCCCGTTGGAGACGGCCTATGTGGAAGCCGTGGCCACGCAGCCCGCGGAGCAGGGAAAGGGCTACGCGACGCGCCTGATGCGTGCCGTGCCGGCGCTGGTGGAGGCGTTTGATCTGGCCGCGCTCTCGCCGAGCGACGAGGCCTGGTACGCCCGGCTCGGCTGGGAGATGTGGCGCGGACCGCTCTCGGTACGCGACGCCGGCGGCGTCGTGGAGACGCCCGATGAAGAGGTGATGATCCTGCGGTTACCCAAGACGCCGGCCGGACTCAATGTGAGTGCCCCGCTGGCCTGCGACTGGCGGCCGGGCGAGGTGTGGTAGGCGCCTGATCGCGCGGGCGCGCGGCGCGTTAGTTTGGGCGCATTCCACGCTTCACGCTCGAACAGCTCCAGCAGCGCGCCTCCACGCACCTCCCCGCCTACCTCGGCATTCGCATCACGCACATCGCCGAGGGCGAGCTGCACGCCGAGTTCACGGTGCGCCACGAACTCACGGCGGTGAACAGCTATCTGCACGCCGGCGCGATCGTGAGTCTCGCTGATACCGCCGCCGGCTTCGGGTGCATCGCGCATCTCCCCGAAGGCGCCGAGAACTTCACGACGATCGAGCTCAAGACCAACCATGTGAGCACGGCGCGCGAGGGCGTGGTGCAGTGCGTGGCTACGCTGGTGCACGCCGGTCGCAGCACGCAGGTGTGGGATGCGACCGTGACGCACGCGGACACGGGGAAGGTGATCGCGTACTATCGGTGTACGCAGATGATTTTGTGGCCGCGGGGGTAGCGGCTCACGACGCGAGCAGCCGCTGCGCCTCGCGAATGAGATCCTCGCCCCGGAACGGCTTGGCCAGGACCACGTCCGGACGGTCGTTCACCTCGACCGAGTGCACGATCTCTTCCGAGTACCCGGTCATCAGCATGATCGCGATGGTCGGCTGCCGCTGACGGGCGGCGCGCATCAGATCGATGCCGCTCATGCCGGGCATGACGACATCGGTGATCAGCAGCGAGTACGCCGCATCGGCGCGCGAGAGCTGGGTCAGCGCGTCTTCGGCCGTCGCACACTCGGTCACCTGCCACCCGGCGCTGCCCAGCGTGCGCGCCACCACGCGACGAATGGCCGGCTCGTCTTCGCATACGATCGCATGCGAAGACGGCACGTCGGGTGTCCAGCTGCTCGCGATCGTTTCGGCTGCCGCCACCGTGAGTGGCAAGGTGGTCCGGGGAAACCACATGCTGAACGTCGTCCCCAAGCCGGGCGCGCTGGCGACGCTGACGGCGCCGCCAGCCTTCTGCATGATGGCCTTCACCGTGGCGAGACCGAGGCCGTTCCCTTGCGCGCCCTTCGTGGTGTAGAACGGGTCGAAGATGTTCGAGATGACCTCGACGGGGATCCCCGCGCCCTCGTCGCTGATGTCGAGCCGGACATAATCGCCCGCCGGGATCCCCAGACGCGCCCCCGCCGCGGCGGCGAAGGTCTCCCGATACGATGCGAGCCGCACGGTGCCGCCATTCGGCATGGCATCGCGCGCATTGGTTACGAGATTGAGCAGAAGCTGTTCGAACTGACCGCGATCGACGGCGATGCGCCAGTCGCCGTCGGCGAAGTCGGTCGTGAGCACTGCATCCTCCTGCAGCACCCGTCGCAGCATGTCGAGCGTGCGCCGCGCTTCGCTCTGCAGCTCGGTGACAATCGGCTCGATGGGCTGCGCACGAGAGAACGCCAGCAGCTGGGCGGAGAGGCGTTTGGTCCGCTCCACGGTCAGTTCGATCTCGTCGAAGGCCCCGCGCGCCGCGTCTGAGCCGCGCGTGAGGCGCCGGAGCGCGAACACCTGGCCCAGAATCACGGTCATCAGGTTGTTCACATCATGCACGATGCCGCCGGCGACGCGACCGATCGTTTCGAGTCGACTCACGCGTTCGCGCTCGGCGGCCTCGCGTTCCTGTTGGATGAGGTCGGTGGCGGACGCCACGGCACCCACCACGTCGCCCTGGCTGTTGCGCATCGGCTCATAGCGCATTTCCACGCGCGTCTCGGCGTTGGGCTCGAGCACAGCAACGTGCACTTCACCGGCCAACGCGTTCGTCCACCCGCGGGTCCGTCGCTCCAGGACATCCGGC
This sequence comes from Gemmatimonadaceae bacterium, assembly GCA_019752115.1. NCBI lineage: Bacteria > Pseudomonadati > Gemmatimonadota > Gemmatimonadia > Gemmatimonadales > Gemmatimonadaceae > Gemmatimonadaceae bacterium. Next base: position 3,445 of record JAIEMN010000050.1, on the reverse strand, counting down.
GACTCCTGTACCGCCTCGAGGGGATCCAGGCCACTGCGGAGACCGACGCCGGAGGACGCGCGAAACATCTGATCGGCGCTGGGGCTGAACCCGACGACGCGACGGCTGAGGTCAACGGCGACGACGGGGGTGGTCGTGGTGTCGAGAAACGATTGGAAGCGCTGCGACGACTCCCGGAGCTCCTGCAGCACGGCGGCAAAGCCCACCAGTGGAATGGCGAGCGCGCCGACATACAGCTCGACGGCCACGAAGCGTGGGATGCCCGCGGCTCGGGTAGCGGCGAAGGGGCCGATGCCGTCGGCGGTGAAGCCGATCAGCAGCACCATGACGATGACGCCCGCCCACGCGGTGGTCCCCACGCCGAAGCGATAGCCGATGTACAGCATGAGCGGGACCACGGCGAGACTGATCGGCGGGGTGATGCCGGCGACATTCGGTTGCTGCACGGCGATCGTGGCGGCCACGATCAGGATCGTCAATACCGCCCCGCCGTATGCGATTTCGCTGGCCGGTGTCCGCCGCGCGCGGATCACGGCGTCGCGCAGCACCCAGATGGCTGGCCCGACCGTCAGAATCATGATCACTTCGGGCACGTACCAGTGCACGAACTCCGTCCACAGACTCCCGCCGTGGTTGAGCTGCAGCAGGACCGCCGCCACGACCGACACCGTTGGCGTGATCACCAGTGCAATGAGCCCACCAAACCGTACCAGCCACGAGGCGCGTTCGAACGACGGGCGTTCGCGAATGACCCGGAGGACGAGCAGCGCCCCTCCCCAATCACCGAGGAGACGCACCCCCATCCCCACGAGCGGCGGCGCGGCCTGGGCATCGGGGACGAGCCAGTAGGCTGTCGCATTTGCCAGCAACGTGGTGATGGCCACGAGCGAGCGGCCGCCGGTGGGGGCGCCGAGAATCATGACCAATCCCACCGCCGCCGCCGGCGAGAGGCCCGTGCGCTGCCCGATCTGCGCCGTGACGGCCAGCGACACGCCCTGAATCAGCGTGAAGAGCGCATAGGTCGCGGCGAGATAGCCCGGGAGCGCGAGTTCGCGGTCGGGGTGCGAGGGCACCGTGGGAGCGAGAGAACGCAAGGGGCGACGGGAGAGAGGACGCGCGTACTCTTTTCAACCTGACGATGTCTGACGACTCACACAAGCGAGTGTGACACGCACTCGATGAACGCGACGACATCTCGTGGCGCGCTACACGATCCTCGCCGCGGTCGCTTGCCGCCGTACGAGGCGATAGAGCGGTCAGCCCGCCGCCGTCAGCACGGCGCCCCAGCCAACGGCCGCACCACCAGCACCAACGATCGCCCAGATCGCGAAGAGGGTAGCCAGCACGGCGGTGATGAGCAGGCCGCCCGTGGGCGGAATGCGCGATTGCATGGCGAACCGCAGCGCCGCCAGCGGAATAAGCAGATACAAAATGAGGATCGTCGCCGTGGACAGCAGCAACGCGAAGGTAAACACGTTGGTGAAGCGGTCACTCGCATTGAGCGCGATCACCACGCTGGTGAGCACCGAGCTCACCACCAGCGCATGACTGGCGGCACCATGTCGATTGCGACGACCCCACCACAACGGGAGCTCACCCGACTCGGCGAGCCCCGCCGGGATCTCGGCGGAGAGCAGCACCCAGCCATTCAGACATCCGAAGGCGCTGATGGCCACCGAGAGGGACACGAGGGCGCCCGCCAGCACCCCGAGACTCGGCGCCAGAAAGTCCACCAGCGGCGCCTTCGACGACGCGAGCTGCGCCGAAGGCAGCAACGCGATGATGGTGAGCGACAGCGCCGTATTGGCGAGCCCGGAAAACAGCGTGCCGAACATGGTGGCGCGCGGGATCACCTTCTCCGGATTCTCGACCGTACTGGCCGGCACCGCGGCAGACTCGAGCCCGGTCATCGCGTACAACGTGAGCGTCGCCGTGGCGGTCGCGGTGCCGAGCGTGAACTGCGATGCCGAGAACGGGAGCAGGGCGGGCGGGTGGGCCCCATTCATCAGCAGAATGCCGACGAAGATCGTCGCGATGAACGGCCACGCCTTGAGGATGGTGGTGATCAGCTGCAGCGAGCCTGCTGATCGCGGCCCACGCCAGTTGACCCAGGTCAGCATCCAGAGCGCCGCGATCGATGCGGCGGAGGTCGCGGGCTTCGATACGGTCAACCCGGGGATGAGCGAACCGAGATAGTTGACCCCGGCGATGGCGATCACCGCGTTGGCCACCCAGACGGAGATCCAGTAGCCCCATGCATTGAGGAAACCGACGTCGCCGCCGAAGGCGAGGCGCACGATTCCCATCGCTCCGCCGCTGTCGGGCAACCGACGCGACAGCACAGACAGGACCCAGGCGAGCGAGAGCGCGCCGATCAGGGTGATCGTCCACCCCACAACACTGCCCCACCCGTACGGCGCCAGGGAGGTCGGCAGCACAAAGACGCCGACGCCGATGATGTTGCCGACCACGAGTGCGGTGGCCGTCCACGGTCCCAGCTTGTGCGACGGCGTATCGGCAGGCAGCGTCATGGAACGAACATACCGCCGAACACGGACCTTGGTGTGTGAAACCCGAAATCCCCTGCCGATGGCCTGGCTTGCCCTGACCCGTGCCGTGAGCCCCACGCTTGCGGACTGTGAACTGACGCATCTCGACCGCACGCCCATCGACGTGGCGCGCGCCGAGGCGCAGCATGCCGCGTACGAGCAGGCGCTGCGATCACTGGGCTGCGACGTCCGCCGCGTGCCCGCCGCGCCGGAGAATCCAGATGCGGTCTTCATCGAAGACACGGCGGTGGTGCTCGACGAGCTGGCGGTGATCACCCGCCCGGGCGCAGAAAGTCGCCGGTCGGAGTTGGAGCCGGTCGCCGAGGTGCTGGCCACGCTGCGGCCGCTGCATCGCCTCGAAGCGCCCGGCACGCTCGATGGCGGCGACGTGATGGTGGTGGGGAGCACGATCTTCGTGGGGCGCACGCTGCGCACTAACGACGACGGCATCGCGCAACTCCGCGCCGCGGTGGCGCCATTCGGCTACCGGGTCATCGCGGTGGAGGTGACTGGCTGTCTCCACCTCAAGAGCGCGGTCACCGCACTCGACACTGACACGGTGCTGTGCAACCCGGCGTGGGTCGATCCCGCCGCGTTCGCCCCGAAGGCCGCGGCATTGGTCGCCGACGATGAGCCCAACGCCGCCAACGTCGTGCGCGTGGGGGAGCGACTGCTTGCCGCCGAAGGCTATCCGCGCACGAACGCGATGCTGCGGGCGCGCGGGTATTCGGTGACGACGGTCCCGGCGGATGAGCTGGCGAAGGCGGAGGGGGCGGTTACTTGTTGTTCGCTGATTGTGCGGGTGGGATGATATGAACTGCGTATACGTGGGGTGGAGTTGACCCGATTTCGTGGACTAGTTCCTCACCCTAGGTTGGAGCGGGAGGCAGTTCATG